>SYJG01000468.1 GCA_005798445.1 Planctomyces sp. | reverse complement strand
GCGGCTTGAGCTTTGGTGGTGTTGGCGTATTACTCCCTCTCCCCTTGGGCGTGGGCGGGGGTGTGGGAACCATTTGGCAGACAGCGAACCAACTGCCAGTTGAATCCCTCATCCGGCCTTCGGCCACCTTCTCCCAAGGGGAGAAGGACGGGCTCGTCGTCGATCCTCCACACGAAATCAAAACGACCACTTGCCATCTCGCCACACGACGATTACTGTACTGGCCATCTAGTACAGGAGGCGCGGCATGTTTCTCCGCATTGATCCGGACAACGGCTTGGCGATTTACGACCAAGTCGTGCGGCAAGTGAAATTTGCCATCGCGAGCGAGGCTCTCAAATCAGGGGATCTGGTTCCCTCCGTCCGCGAGTTGGCTCGCGAATTGGCCATCAACCCGAACACGGTGTCGCGAGCGTATCTGCAACTCCAGCACGATGGTGTGCTCGAAACCGTGCGCGGTCTCGGTCTGTCGGTGGCCACTGGGGCAGCCAAACGCTGCCGAACCGAAGGAGCGAGCCTGATTCGCGAACGGCTCGCGCAAGTCTTCGACGAGGCCCGGCTCAGTCATCTGGACCCCGATGAACTTCGCAAGATGGTCAGTACCGAACTGGAGTCGGCACTGAAACGGAAGGATTGAACGTGGGGCAGGTTCTCAACCTGCCCGCCCCTTGGCAGGTTGAAAACCTGCCTCACGAAAGGTCACCACATGGAACCGATCATTCAACTCAGCGGCGTCACGAAACGTTTCGGCCGGGAGATCGCACTCGACGAAGTTTCCTTCGAGGTGCCGCGCGGAGTCGTCTTCGCGTTGCTTGGCGAAAACGGAGCGGGGAAGACCACCTCCATCCGCTGCATGTTGGGGCTGGCCGAACCGGACGCGGGCGACATCAAAGTTCTCGGCCTCGATAGCCGGCGCGAGCATTTGAAGATTCGGCAAGCGGTCGGCTACATGCCGGATCGGCCGACGCTGTACGACTGGATGACGATCGCTGAGCTCGGCTGGTTTACCGCCGGCTTCTACGGCGGTCAGTTCCTATCGCGCTTCGAGCAACTCGCACGGCAATACGAACTGCCGCTCGATCGGCCACTGAAGGCGTTGTCGAAAGGGATGCTGGCCAAGGCCGCGCTCGCACTGGCATTGGCTCACGATCCGGAGTTGCTAATCCTCGACGAGCCGACCTCCGGCCTCGATCCGCTCGTGAGGCGTGAGTTTTTGGAGCAGATGGTCGATCGAGCCGCTGCTGGCAAGACCGTCTTCCTCTCCAGCCATCAAATTGCCGAAGTCGAACGAGTCGCCGACATGGTCGCGATCCTGCGCGGCGGCAAACTGGTTGTGGTCGAAAAGCTCGAAGTCCTCAAAGATCAAATCCGCGAGCTGACCTTCACGCTGGCCGACGACCTTCCCGAACCGCCTCGTGTCCCCGGCGAAGTCCTCCGCCAACAACGCCGCGCCCGACAATGGCAACTGCACGCTCGGCATCTGTCCGACAGCGACATCGCCGCCGTCCGAGCCACTTTTGGAATCGTCGAGTTGGAGGTCCGCCGGCCAAGCCTCGAAGAGGTTTACGTCGCCTTCATGCGTGGCAACACGACGACTGCTGCCGTGACCCCGAACACCGAGGTGCCCGCATGAACGCCGCGATTCTTCAACGTCTGATTTGGAAAGAATATCGCTTCCTGCGTTCGTTCTGGCTGTCGACGCTGCTGCTCGCAGTCGGTACGTGTGTCGGTGCTTGTTGGCTGGGGAAGTGGTTCACTCACCGAATGCCAATCGGCGAAGATTTCTTTTTTATTGCCACCGTCGCCGGTTGCCTGTATTCGTTGGGCGTGGGCAGCATGTCGTTCGCGACAGAACACGAGTTATCGACCGTTGAGTTCCTCCGTCGGCTGCCTCTGAACGCGAAGCATCTCTTGGTCTCAAAAGTCGCCGCGGCAGTGCTCAGCCTGGTTGGGCTGAAATTGGTGCTGTGGTTTGTGGCCAGTCTGTTTTGGATGGTTACGCAGAGTCCGGTCAACGTGCAATCGGTGTGGATCATTTGGTCGCGAGGCTTGCTGGTTGAGTTGGAGTTCTTCGCGTGGGGAGCCGTTTGTTCGTTGCTGTCTCGACAGCCGCTGCTGACGATCACGTTGAGCGTGGGACTGCATTCCCTGCTGGTTCACATCTTGTTGCCGAATCTGCTGCGGCACGCTGAGTTTTGGGGCATTCTGCGCGGCTATGAACGGGGCATGCTGGGCCGAGCGATGTTCGCCGTGCTGCTGCTGGCAACGCTGACAGTGCTCTCGAACAAATGGCTTCAGTCTGCCGAGCCGCTGTCGCTCGCCCCAGCTTGGTGGAAGCGATTTTCGGTTCGACCGCGCGTGAATCAGAACCGCTGGCTCACGAGGAAATCCTCGGCCACGCTGATCGGCCAGCTCGTTCGTTTGAGTTGGCTGCAATGGCGGCAATCGCGAGGTCTGTGGGCGGCCTTGGGAATCCCATTCGTTCTGGCTTGCGTCTGGAAATGGACTCATCTCCTAAGGAATGATGATCTCAGCGCGCTGCTCGTGACCTCGACCGGCCTGTTGTGTGTTGGCTTGGGTGTGAGCGTCTTTCACGGAGAACAAGTCCGCAATCGCTTTCGCTTCTTTGCAGAGCGGGGCATCAACCCGGCACGAGTCTGGTGGGGACACCTGCTGTTGCCGCTGGCCGTTGCCGTCACCGGATATTTGTTGGTTCTCGTCCCCGAAATGCTCCCACGGCTTCCGTTCGGGGAACAGCCGCGAGTCTTTGAGCGTTACGTCCAGCCTGTGCTGCTTTCGACGATCACAGGTTTCGCCACCGCTCAGTTGATGGGACTTTTGTTGCGCAACGCACTCGTGGCCGGCGCAGCCACACTGGCCGCGTTGATCATCCAAGGGGTTTGGTTCGGCATTGTGTTAGGCTGGAGCTTTCTCAACGTTGAGACGCAACTGGTCATCGGTTGTCTGGGATTCGTTCCTTTGCCACTGAGTTTTCTCTGGATCAGCCGGTGGTACGCGAGTCACTGGATTCTGGAACGGCAGAGCCGAGCTGTTCGTGTCCGGCTGTGTGCGTGGTTCCTCGTGCCGTGGCTGCTGGCCAGTTTTGGGATGATCGCATTTCGTATCTGGGAAATTCCCGGCATCGGTGTAGAGCCACCGACTCGCGAAGAACTGTTGACTCTCAACGACGACGAGCGTCAAACCGCAGCGATGTATCAAGCCGTGTGCGATGCAATCGATCCACCAGGTTCGGATGCCGTGACGACGAATCATTTGCAAGATTCTGGTGGCGATCCCATTCAGGAATTGCATAATCAGATCGCCGCACGGGATCTCGCGATCGAGAAACGATTGCTTGAATCTGCCAAGCTGATTGAAGACTTGATGACCGCGTCGCGCCGGCCCACGGGGGCGATTGCCGGAGATCCCACTCAGCAACGGCGAACCGTCGATTTGTTGTTCCGAGCGATCGTCGCGGCGGAGCGTCAAGCCGGCGACGCGAAGGATTGGCCTCGCTCTTTGGAGTTGTGTTCGACGGCCATGCGAGTTCTGGATCACTGGCGACACAGCGGAAGTTGCGCCGATAGCATGTCGAGTCGTGATTATGAGCGGCGTGTGTTGGACCTTCTGAGGCAGCGGCTGGCAACAGTCACGCTCACGGCTGACCAATATCGCAGCGTGGCTCGTCAAGTCGCGTCTTGGGACCAGTCGTTCTTCACCTCCACATTCCCTCGCAATTGTGGTTGGAGCTACCGTGAAGCCATCGACCGCCTGCGTAGCGGTTGGCTGCCCGACGAATCTTCTGGATGGGAAGCGCGAAGAGTCATCAACGAGTCTTGGTTCCGGCAATGGTTGCCCGGTGAAACAACTCGTGCTGACCGGCTGTTGCGGCTCGAATATGCAATCGCGCGAACCGATCCCTGGCGTGATCAGAGCCAAGTGATTGGTGGCCAATCAGTCGTCGCACGGATGAATCAAGTGACAGTGCTGCGCTGGAAAACTCCCATCGTGCCAGCGCTGATCGGTAACGTTGCCGCGCATGGGGAATGGCCAGCAACAACGCAAGCATTAGTGATCGCTCCCATTCCCGCTCGGAATCTCATTCTGCGAACGTGGCTGGAATTGCAGGCCCAGAAGATCGAACTCGGCGAGTGGCCTGCATCGTTCGACAGCTTGGAGACAGAAGACAGGTATGGCGAATTGATCGAATACCGGCCTCAAGGAATTTTGGGAAAGAAGGCTTCACGACCGCTTGTGGTACAAGGACTGATTGCAGAGCAGCTCGTCCTCCAAGGTGATGAGCCTTGCTTGGTCTACTTCCGCACTGCCAAAACTCGAATGCCGCTGCCGGACGCTCTGATCGCGGCTGAAGCAGAAATTGATCGCGAGCAAGCTGCGGAATCTGGCGGCATGATGGGCGGCGGAATGTACAGTGCAGCGTGGAATGATCGTGACCGCAAAGCGCTCAGCTTGATTGTGGAGCTGCTCGACCCGCCAGCGAAGCCGCAGTGAACGGAGCCGTCATCGCTCCGCGTGGTGAGCCGAGCGGTTCACAACCAACGACAAACGAAAAACTCTTTGCGGCCAGTCCACGGTAAGCTCACAAAACGCGAATGCCGCAGTGAGTTCAATCACTGCGGCATTCGCTATCCATTGGAAATCACTCCAATCGCGTTGCCGATCAGATCTTCTTTGGAATTCGCATGGCGTAGAACGAACGCCAGACGAAGACCAGCGAGATGGCCAACATCACGACGCCGATGAACGGCGTGTAGTTGGTCGTATTGTTGGCGTCTGCGGCGTGCTTGAATTCCAACGCGATCTCCACCGCCAGCAACCCGAACAGGGTCGAGAACTTGATGATCGGGTTGAGCGCGACCGAGGTCGTGTCCTTGAACGGATCGCCGACTGTGTCGCCGACGACGGTCGCTTCGTGCAGGGGCGTTCCTTTTTCTTTCAGATCGACTTCGACGTACTTCTTGGCGTTGTCCCACGAGCCGCCGGCGTTGGCCATGAAGATCGCCTGGAACAGACCGAACACCGCGATCGAAATCAGGTATGCCACGAAGAAGTTCGGATCGAAGAACGCGAACGCCAGCGTCATCGTCATCAGCGCGATGAAGATGTTCCACATGCCCGATTGAGCGTACTCGGTGCAGATGCGGACGACGGTGATCGAGTCGTTGATGTCGGCCTCTTTCTTGGTGAGGTCCATATTCTTCTTGATGAATTCGACCGCTCGGTATGCGCCAGTGGTCACGGCTTGCATCGACGCGCCGGAGAACCAGTAAATCACCGCACCACCGCAGATGAAGCCCAGCAGCACGGGTGCGTCGGTCAGGCTCAGGTGCAGCAGACCAGCTTTCTCAAGCAGCAGGATGATCGAGAAAATCATCGTCGTCGCACCGACCACAGCCGTACCGATCAGTACCGGTTTCGCCGTCGCTTTGAACGTATTGCCGGCCGAATCGTTCGATTCCAAGAAATGCTTGCCAAGTTCAAAGTTGGGATCGAAACCGAAATCACGCTTGATCTCTTCTTTGATGCCGGGGATGTGCTCGGTCTGAGCGAGTTCAAACACCGACTGAGCGTTGTCCGTCACCGGCCCGTAACTATCGACGGCGATCGTCACCGGGCCCATGCACAGGAAGCCGAACGCGACCAGACCGAAGGCGAAGACCGAGGCATGTGCCGGATCACCCATGACAGCTCCCAGACCCAACATGCTGATGAAGTACGCGCCGGTCATCAGACCCGCCATCAACATGCCAGTCCAAAACGCGCTGAAGTTGCCGGCGACCAGACCGGAGAGAATCGTCAGGGAGGAACCCCCTTCACGGGACGCGGTCACGATCTCATGGACGTGCTTGGAATGCGAACTGGTGAAGACCTTCGTGAATTCGGGGACCAGCACGGCCGCCAACGTTCCGAAACTGATGATGCTGGCAAGCTGCCACCACAAGCCTTCCAGAACTTCACCGCCGACCTCGAGGTCGCGGATCAGCATCCAGCTCATTCCGAACGAAGTTGTGATGCACAGGATCGCGGCAATCCAAATCAGGCGAGTCAGCGGTTGCTCAAAATCGAATTCTTTGAGCCCCTTGTACTGCGATTCGGAAATCTTCTGGTTGATGAAGTACGAGGCTCCGGACATGAAGTCCATCAGGAACCGCATCGCGAAAATCCAGACGATCAGTTTCGCCTGAATCTCGATGCTCGGCACAGCCAGCGTGATGAACGAAATCAGGGCTACGCCGGTCACGCCGTAGGTTTCAAAGCCGTCGGCCGTCGGGCCGACCGAGTCGCCCGCGTTGTCGCCGGTGCAGTCGGCGATCACGCCAGGATTACGCGGATCGTCTTCCTTCACGTTGAAGACGATCTTCATCAGGTCCGAGCCGATGTCGGCGATATTCGTGAAGATGCCTCCAGCGATGCGCAAAGCCGACGCGCCCAGCGATTCGCCGATAGCGAAGCCGAGGAAGCAGATGCCGACCACCTGACGGGGCACGAACAAGAGGATGACCACCATCATCACCAGCTCGAGCGAGATCAAGAACAAGCCAATCGACATGCCCGCGCGGAGCGGGATGTTGACCACATCCCACGGGACGCCGCGCAGAGCGGCGAAAGCCGTGCGGCAGTTAGCGTAGGTGTTGACGCGGATGCCGTAGTACGCGACGCAGTACGAGCCACCCATGCCGACGACGGCAAAGAACAACACCATCAGCACTTTTTGAATCGGAGCAATTGGTTCCGGTGCGGCGATCTCCGTGATCTTGGCAATATTCGCCGTCCATTGTTCGGGAGTCACGGCCGACTGGAGCTTTGCGAGGTACTCGACTTTGTTGGCGGACTTCTGGCCTTTCAATGCTTCCAGCGACTTGAGGACATCATCTGGAACTTTCTCCAAGCGCAATTCTTGAACGGTACGATCCGTCATTTCCATCTCGCCCGAGTGGCCGAAGCCCATCAGGTAATACGAGATCGCTGCTGCGATGAGCACGAACAGCAGCAGCAAAAACTTTCCCTGCTGGATGAGGTACGTCTTGCATGTCTGAAAAATGATCTCGGCGACGTTGAGCATCGAGACGTGTGCGGGCAGCTTGTGAATCTGCATTCGCAGGTAAATACTGATTCCCAGCGTGAAACAGATGACGAACGACCCGCCGAAGAGCAGATTAAACGCACTAATGCCGCCCAAAGTGTCGAATGTTCCCGCTCGCAAATTCGGGATTGCCAAATCCGCTTCGCTCGCGGGAGCCACGGAGGCGGTCAGTAGCAGGACCGCGATGGCCCAGAGGACCGGTTTCAAATTCTTCAGTGCGGCAGCCACCGTGGCCAGCATCGCGACGCCAGTTCGCTTCATGGTTCCCTCGCTCCTTGAAGGCCGATTCTGTGATCAAATTCCTGCAAACATCTGCGGAGCACGCTCCGTGGACTGGATGAATTTCGCTCGTGTGCCGGTGCGATCGACCGCTTCATCACCATCACCAGTGAAACTCAGACTGTTAAACGGCCGGGGATAATAGGGGGGAGATTTCCGGTGAGCAACAAAGTTTGATGGGTAGTTTCGAGACGGTCTCGAATCGGATTTTCATGCCTTGCGAATGAAGTGGGCCGCGTAGCTGCGGACTTGTTTGCCGTTGAGGACATGCACGATGCGGAGTTGCTGGATCGTCTCCTGGCTGAAGCGGCCGAGCGGGACGTGGATCAGTTTCTTGCCGTGCTTCTTGGCGAGCCTTCGCCAACCAGGACCGGGAGGCGATTCGCTGAGCACCGCAATGTGCCTGCACTGGCTGTAGACGCAAGCGGCAGCGAGCAGTCGTTCCTCCATCGTGTCGCTGAAGTCGAAACGTGGGTCGGACCAGACCTCCGAGATCGGTCGCGGTGGGAACAGGAACATCGCACCGCCGTAGCTCGCGGCTCCGATGCCGGGACCGACCATCTCGCGGCCGAAGTCGGTTGCGAAGAGCGCCAGCGTTGATTCGTCGTGATGCTCGGCCATCCAAGTGATCCGCCACGGATAGTCGCGTGGGTCGGCGGGGGAATCGAAAAACATCAGCACGCAATCGAGAGTCCCGCGCGTCGGCGGGCAGACCTTCACGTACAACTCGCCGGTGTGAAAGTTCCGCAGCGTCTCGCGGATGTCGAGTCCGTCCTTCAGGCTGGTCGAAAACTTCTCGCTGCGGGCAAGGTCGGCACCCAGCATCGCCAACGCGGCCTCTTTGACGTGCGTGCGAAACTTCTCGATCGCGACATCCTCTTCCGGCCACGAGCACTGATGAAACGGATTCCAGCGCTGCCGCCACTGATCCTGATCGATCTTCGGAGCCTTGGGCTTCAGCTCCAGTGATCGCCAGACGATTGCCTGTCCCGGCAAACGGCTTTTCATCCGCACGACATCACCATCCGGAAGCTGCGCAACACCGTTGGTCATGCGCAAAGTCGGAGTTCCGCCTTCAGGCGGCATTTTGATTTCCTCGTTGGCCTCGTCTGCCTGAAGGCGGGACTCCAACAAGTACTCGCGCGCTACCTCGGCCAGCGTGATCGCGAACTGATCGCCGGCGATTTGCTTCGCGGCCAGGATCAACGAATACAAATCAGGAGTCATCCGGCATTCGATCAGACACAGGTTGCGGACATAATGCAGAAACGTCCGCAATGTTTTCGGGGTGATTTTGCGAGCCCGTGACTTCAGCTCGCGGCGGTAGCGGTCGCGAGTCGCCAGCAGCAGCGCCTTCACGCCGTCGATCGACAAGTTCTCGTCGTCGTCCAGCGACAGTCGAGCTTGTTCGTACAAGCCGGTAATGAACGGCAACTCGCCGAGCCAAAACAGATGCGTGAGCGGATCGTTGGCGTAGGTCTCTGTCGGCTCGACGTCATCGTTCTCGGCGAGATCTTCGCGTCGGTCGTGAAAGGCATCTTTCACCCAGGGCCAGTCCATCATCGAACAAACGAAGAGAATCCGCTCATGCCGCCGTTCGAGTTCGCGCAGCCGATTCGCCATCCAGACGACACGTGCCTCTGGCTGACCTTCCGGAATGCGTGGCACCGTCGGCATCAGTCCCGCTGCAAAACGGTCAATCGACACTTGCTTGACCGGATACGGATCGGGATAGAACGCCGCGAGACTGACGAAGTTGGACGTTTCGACGTCGATGAACGCTCGCGGCATCCGTTCTTGCAGAGCGATCCGCAACGCGGCAATCACCGGCTGACACGGATCAATCGGGACGTAACTGCACGCTCTCATTTCGTCTTGGCGACCCGACTGCGAAGCGAACACATCGGCTGCCAATTCACCGTCACTTTCGCCTTCGTCTGGCTGCCAATTCTCAAACAAGGACGGCTCCGGCTGCACGACCAGCGACAAGTGCGGCAAGTCGCCGACTGCCTCTTCGACCCGTTCCTGAAAGGACGGCGGCAGCGGCACGGCCAGACAATCGAACTCCTGGGCCAGCATCACGCGGCGAACTTCAATGGCGAAATCCCCGCTGCCGTGAATCACCGGCAACACCCAAACACGGTCACTGAGTTGCAAGAAGTTCGAGAGCATTCGATCGTTGGATCTGGTCAAGGAGACGATTGTCGCAATCGTTGGCACTGTATCGTTCGCTGTTTGAGTTCGCCGCGCCATGGAACCGCGGGATCGCGATAACACGAAAGAGCGAAATCAGGAAAATGTAAGGATTTCGAAGTTTCGCACTTTCGAGCTTTCGCGATGAGAACCGCAGCTCATCCTTGTGACTCTGTGGTGAGTCAACGAAGTTAGTGTCGTATCAATCCCGGTTCGACCAACCAATTCTCGTCTTCGAAATTCTCGCCATGTATCTGCCAAAATCCTTTGAAGTGACCGACCCGGACAAGCTGGCCGAAGTCATGCACTGCTTCAGTTTCGCGACGCTGATCACGACGACCGAGCGCGTGCCGTTCGCGACGCACTTGCCGGTCTTGCATCGGTGTCAGCCCGGAACAGCGGGAGTTCTTGTCGGCCACGTCGCGCGGGCGAATCCGCAATGGCAACAATTCACGAACCAGACTGAATCGCTGGCGATTTTTTCCGGGCCGCATGCCTATGTCTCACCGTCGTGGTACGCGACCGAGTTGGCGGTCCCGACGTGGAATTACATCGCCGTGCATGCCTACGGTGTTCCTCGCGTCATCGAGGACGAGGCGTGGCTGGAGGTTCTGCTCGATGAGATGGTCCAGCGTTACGAATCGAACCGGCCACAGCCGTGGCCGAATCAGTTACCGGATGACTTTCGCCGCAACCTTTTGAAAAGCATCGTCGGGTTCGAGATGCCGATCTCGCGAATCGAAGGCAAGTTCAAGCTCAGCCAAAACCGGTCGGAACAGGATCGCACCAACGTCGTCCGCGAATTGAGCAGCTCAACGAATCCCAATGCTCAGGCAGTTGCCGATTGGATGCGAACCGAAAAAATCCTCCACCGCACTTGAAGGAAAACGAAAGCGCTCGCAACACCGCCTCGCCGTGCCAGCGGTGATGTTGCGAGCGGCTTAATCGCCCAAAAACTCTGCGGAGAATTAGCGGCCGAAGAATGTCTGACGGAGCCAAGCATTCTTGCGTTGTTCCATTTCCCACATCCCCTGGAACAAGTTCGGGCGTTGCTCCTGGTAGTAGTATTGTTGCTGTTGCGGCTGAGCGTATTGGACTTGCTGCTGCGAGTAGTCCGCGCGGCCATCATCCCAAGCCATAAACAGGAACTGCCGTTCGCGAGCGCTCGCCGAACCCGACATGGCGGCCACTCCGGCCAACGCGATCAAACCCAAAACCAACTTGCGCATACGATCCCTTTCGTGTAGTGCGGCGAACTCGCCGACTTGTTGTGCGGCGGACTCGCCGATGTGCCGGAGCCTCCAAAGAAGGAACTCCAAAAAAACGTCGGTGCGACCCAATCGCTCTTCGACGACTCTCGGTGATCGGCAAACTTTGCCGGTCGGCCGAACCGGCAAATGTTGCCGGTCAGCGAAACTCGCCGCGTGACTGGTGAGCGTGACGGTTGCAACGGTCGTGCGAGCAACCGTCGTTCGCCGCCAGTTACCGCCGACCAACCGCTGCAATCGGGACGGGCGGCGTGATGCCAAAATGCCACAACCCCGCAAAGGCTTCCCCACCCGGAAGCCGTTTGCCTTTCGGGATTCATGGCGCATTTTCCCTCAGCTTCGTGCGCGGAGTCTTCGCGGACTCGGTGTGCCGCGAGCGGTGTTGTGCGGAGCGGACAGTGTTCTCCACGAGGGTGATGACATGGATCAGTCGAGTGGTTCGGGAAGTCGCGTGACGAGTTCGGGCTGGTTCCGATCCGTCAGCACCAGCATTCGCAGCAAGTTGCTGTTGGGAATGTTTGTGGTCGCCGTGATTCCGCTGCTGGTGTTGGGTGCCGCGGTGTACTTCAGCGCCGAGCAAGCGGTGATGGCGAAGTCCGTCGCTCAGTTGGAGGCGGTTCGCTCGATCAAGGCGGCGCAGTTGCAGCAGCATTTCGAGTCGTTGGAAGCACAGATCGCCACGTTCGCCGAGAACCGCATGGTGGTCGAAGCAATGCGGGACTTTCGTGTCTCGTTCCGCACAGCAATCGAGGAGTCTGAAATCACCTCGGAGGAATTGGAGAGTCTCCGCAGGCAACTCCACGCTTACTACTCCAATGAATTCCATGACGAGTACCGCCAGCACAATCCCGACAAGTCGCTCGACGTCGGCGGTTTGTTCGATGCCTTGGACGACGAGTCGGTCTATTTGCAGTACGAATATGTGCGAAGCAATCCGAACCCGCTGGGCCGCAAGCAGCAATTGGACCGCGCCGGCGACCGCTCGACCTACAGTGATCACCACGCCAAATATCATCCGGTAATCCGCAGCTTCCAGGAGAAGTTCGGGCTGCACGACGTCGTGCTGGCGGACCTCGAAACGGGCGATGTCGTCTACTCGTGCCTCAAGGAGCTGGCGTTCACGACGTCTCTGAAAGACGGACCGCACGCGAAGAGCAACTTGGGCCGAGCGTTCGCGAAGGCCACAGCGGCCGACTCGCCGGAGTTCGTCGCGTTTGCGGACTACGAGCCGTTTGCTCCGTCCTGTGACCAGGCAGCGATGTTTCTGGCAGCGCCGATTTTCGACGAAGGCAAAAAGGTCGGCGTCGTCGCGTTCCAGGTGACGATCGACCGAGTCTCAACGATCTTGGGGGAGCGGACTGGCCTCGGTCAAACGGGAGAGACTTTTGCGGTCGGCGAGGACAAGTTGTTCCGCAATGACTCACGATTCGTCAGCGATTTGAAAGCCAACGGTCGGATCAAGGGGAAATCGACGATCCTCAACCCCGAAGTCAACTTGGACACCGAAGCCGTTTCCAGAGCGCTCGCCGGCAAATCGGCGACGAAACAGTCTGTGGACTATCGCGGTCGCGAGGTGCTCAACTCGTGGCAACCGATCACCATCCATGCTGGCAGCGACGTCGACACGGCCGTCACGTGGGGACTGATCTCCAAGATCGACCTCGCCGAAGTGCGTGAGCCGATCGAGCGGATGCATTTCACGATGCTGACGATCGCGTTGATCGCGACCATCGTGGTGCTCATTGCTGGATACCTGCTGGCCAGCAATCTCACGCGGCAGACCGACGCGATCACGAACATGCTCGGACAGATCGGCATCGGCAACTTCGAGGCGCGAGCGGCAGTCCTCTCAGATGACGAACTTGGCACGGTCGCGATGTCGTTGAATGCGATGTGCGACAACACGCTTTCGCTGATTCAGACGCGCGACGAGCGTGACCAGATTCAGTTCGCGGTGCAGCGACTGAAAGAAGAAGTGGCGATCATTGCCAGCGGCGATCTGACGCAAGAGGCCGAAGTCACCGACGATCTGACCGGCGGCATCGCCGAGTCGATCAATCACATGATCGACCAGTTGCGGACAATCATCGGCAACATTCACGAGGCGGCGACGCAGGTGACGACCTCGGCCGGTGACATCCAGAAGACGACCGTCGAAGTCAGCAGTGGCACCGAGCAACAGTCGTCGCAGATCGTCGAGACTTCTTCATCCATCGAGGAGATGGCTCGGTCGATTCAGCAGGTTTCACAGAACACCGAACGCTCTGCCAACGTCGCCATCAAAGCTCGCGAGAATGCGGTACAAGGGACACACGCGGTTCGCAACACGATCCAAGGGATGGAGCGGATTCGCGATCAAGTGCAGGACAATGCCAAACGCATCAAGCGACTGGGCGAGACCTCTCAGGAAGTCGGCGAGATCGTGCAGCTCATCGGCGACATCGCCGACCGCACGAGCATCCTGGCTCTCAACGCGTCGATCCAAGCCGCGATGGCGGGGGACGCAGGCAAGGGTTTCGCCGTGGTGGCCGAGGAGGTCGAACGGCTCGCCGAACGAGCCAATCAATCGACCAAGCAGATCGAATCGCTGATCAAGGCGATCCAAGGCCAAACGTCGGAAGCGATCACCGCGATGGAAGAATGCACGCAGGAAGTGGTCAGCGGATCGAAGCTGGCGACAGAGGCCGGGCAGGCGCTCGACGAGATCGACATCGTGTCGAAAGACCTGGCGGAATTGATGCAGTCGATGACGCAAGCGACTCGGCAACAGGCCGCTGGGGCGGAAGTGCTGACGAGGTCGATGAACGACATCTCTCATGTCACGCAGCAAACCGCGTTGGAAACGAAGCAAGCGTCCGTGTCGGTCGGCAATCTCGCCGAGTTGGCCGACGCGTTGCAGCAGTCGGTCTCCGCGTTCCGTCTACCGCGTACGAAGCCCCGATCCGCATCGATTTTCGACCACCAAGAAGTGGTCTCCACCAGTCCGATGGGTTCGCTGATCTTGAAGGCCTTGAAATAGGTCAGTCCTTCCAGGCTGACAAAGTCACTCATCACAATTTCGATACCTTTCGGGTCAGCCTGAAAAGGCTGACATACTCATGAGCCGCGAAGCGATCGAAAGTTTCGTCGATGAGATCCGCGACGATCTGCCGCGGATGCGTCGCGCCTTTGCGATCATCCATGCTTGGCCGGACGATCACGACGCGCTGCTCGAAGCCCGTCGGATGACGCACTCGATCAAAGGCACCGCCGCGTTGGTTGGCGTCCACACGCTCAGCGACATCGCGGAACGACAAGAGAATTTGTTGAAGCAGCTCGTGTCGGGTCACCGCGCGATGGACGATGGGCTCCGCGACACGCTGGAGCAAATGGCCGACACCATCGAGTCGTACGCCGCCGGATTGTTGGCGGGGACCGTTCCGGAACAACGGCTGCTTGCGACCGCGACGAATCTCTTCAACCGCCATCTGACGGACGAGTTGATTTCGCCGGATGCGTTCAATTCCGAACCGTCTGCCGAATACGGTGAGGACTTCCGTGTCGTCGTGTTCGGGCATCTGCGAGAGATGGCGGAAAAACTCGACATGTACCGCCGTGATCTCACTCGCTGGGATTTGTTGACGGACGTCAGTCGCTTGGCGCAGTCGCTGCGAGAGGACGTCGAAGTCGCTGGCTGGCTGGACTTCTCGAAGTTGACGCAGCGCGCCGCAGAGTTGTTGCAGCGGATGCTCGACCGCAGCGTGCCTCCCACGGAAGGCGCGGCAGATTGTCTGCAAGCCTGCGTCGATGCGCTCGAACAACGACTTGACCAGGACTTCGACGAAGCGATCCTGCGACAGCTTCATGACCGGATCGATGAACTGAGCAACGCTGGCCAGCCAAAGTGCATGGATGAGAACTCCGATTCCTGTAGCCCAGGCCCTTGTGGCCTGGAGGATTCGTTCCCGCAGAGGAATCAACCGACCCACAAGGGGTCGGGCTACAGTGAGGCGGATTCCATCGAACTCGATGATCGCAGCGAACTCTCCGAAGAGATGCTCACGGTCTTCACCGAAGAGGCCGAGGATCATCTGCGATTGATCTACTCGGCGTTCGCTGAGTTGGCGGCGAACGCCGGACAAATGAGCGCGATTCAGGACGTGCGCCGCTCTGCGCACACGATCAAAGGAGCGGCCGGCTCCGTGGGATTGCGGTTGGTCTCAAAGTTGTCACACCGCATGGAGGATTTGCTAGAGGTCTTGTTCACCGCGCAGCAGCCGGTCGTCGCCAGCACACTCGCGTTGTTGTACGACACGGCCGACGCCTTGCAGGATTTGGTTCGCGGCAACTTCGCAATTGAAGGCATGCAGGTCACGGTTGCGCAGCTTTTCGACAGCTACGACGCGCTGCTGGAGAGTTCCGAGTTCCGAGTTCCGAGTTCCGAGGAGTCCGGCCGAGAGCCGATTGCCGAAAGCCGACCACAGTTATCCTTTTCTCCGATCGAGGTCACGGAGATCGCCGATCAACCTTGCTCCGTAACCGCACCGGCCAACGAACTCGTCGTGCAAGATGTCTTGCCGATGCTGCCTGCGTGGGGTCGATGTTCCGAGCCGTTCATGGCGCTGCCCGCTCAGAACGCTGAGACGCCAACTCAACGGGATGGGCCGAAAAAGCACGGAGACACGCTGCGAGTGCCGCTGTCGCGAATTGACTCGCTGGTGCGAGAAGTCGGCGAGTTGATGATGAACCGGACTTCGTTCGAACAACGGATGTCCGACTTCGCGCGGTGTTTGGAAGAGTTGCAGCGTGGGGTCGTGCGAATGCGAAACGTGTCCCACGATCTCGACACGAGGTACGGCGTCGGTGCGCTGGGTGGACGCCAGCGGCTGTGGGGCGATGGAGCTTCGTTGTTGCCTGGTGGCCGACGATTACCCGGCGAATCGAACGACGAATTCGATGCGCTCGAGCTCGATCGGTACACCGAGTTTCACTTGTTGTCGCGATCTCTGGCCGAGACGACGACCGACATCGGCACCGTCGGCCAAGAGCTGCGAAGTCTCAAGGCGGACTTCGATCAGTTGCTCAGCCGGCAAGGTCGGTTGTCTCGCGACACACAGGACCGGCTGATGCGAATTCGGTTGTTGGCGCTGGCAACTCTGGCCGACAAGCTGCATCGGACTGTGCGAGTCGTCGCCGCTCAGCAACACAAAGAGGTCGAGTTGCTGATTCAGGGTGGTGAAACCGAAATCGACAAGTTGGTACTGGAAGAACTGGCCGATCCACTGATGCACCTCTTGCGAAACGCGGTCGATCACGGGTTGGAAGATGCCGCGAGTCGACAAGCAGCGGGCAAACCGGAACGAGCGACGATCCGAGTGCTGGCGTTTCAGCAGGGAACGCAAGTCATGATCCGCGTCTCCGACGACGGACGGGGCTTGAACTTCGACGCGATCCGAGAAACGGCGGTCCGGCACGGCTTGGTCACAGCCAGCGAGGCGGCGAACCGTAGCGCCGAGGAATTGTCGACGTTCATCTTTTTGCCCGGCTTCAGCACGGCCCGTGAGATCACGGAAGTCTCCGGCCGAGGGGTCGGCATGGACATCGTCCGGGACAAAGTCCAAAAACTGAAAGGGACAATTCGCGTCGATTCGCAGGCGGGGCAGGGAACGACGTTCACAATTCGTCTGCCGATGACGCTGGCGGTCACTCGCGCGATGCTGCTGCACGCTTCCAACGAGACGTTTGCGATGCCGATGCAGTCGGTCGTGCAAATTTTGCGGTTGGAGCGCGCGTCGATTGATCTGCTGGGGCCGTCGCCAGTCATCCGTTTGGGAGAAGAGACGTTGCCGTTCGTGTACCTCTCGGAACGGTTGGGACTGCGGCAACCTGCCGACAAGACTTCACCAACGATGCCGGTGCTCGTGCTGGCGGACGGGGATCGAAAGGTCGCGATTGCCGTCGACAAGATTTTGCCGGGGCGCGACATCGTCGTGAAAACGCTCGGAACGCATCTCCGAAAAGTGCGCGGCCTGATCGGCGCGACGCTGATGGGTGATGGTTCCGTCGTGCCGATTCTCGATGCGGCTGATCTGGTTCAGCCGATGAGTCAGACGATGTCCGCTGTTCCGACTCCGCACCATCTGACGAAACGTGAAGAGAGGCCGACGATCATGGTGGTCGATGACTCGGTCAGCGTCCGTCGCGTGATGGCGAATCTGCTAAAGAACGCTGGCTGGTTGGTACTCGACGCAAAGGACGGACTCGATGCCCTCACAACGCTGCAAAGCACCGAACGCGCGCCCGATCTGTTCTTGCTCGACATCGAACTGCCGCGGATGGACGGCTACGAATTGCTGACCTCGCTGCGGTCACGAGCCGAATACCGCGACACGCCAGTCGTCATGGTCACCTCTCGCGCCGGAGCCAAGCACCGCCAAAAGGCCAAACGGCTGGGTGCGACCGACTACGTCGTCAAGCCGTACCAGGACGCCGAACTGCTGTCGCTCGTAGGCCGCTTGCTGACCGTGCGGCACAACGAGGCCTTGGCATAACACGTCCGCGAATCGTGTTTTCCGTCCTGTTGCGTTTTGTCACCGAGCAAATCGGTAGAAATCGGCAGGAACCCTCTGGCGATGAGGCCCACGTCAAATATCGTGACCGCTCGCCAATCGGCGACGTTGTCCACTCTCAGATCTGAGTTCGATTTCAATTCTGTTTTTCCAGGGGCCAAAACATGAATGGCAAAGGGGCGGAAGTTCACGCGTGGTCAGTCAGCTTCCTGGCGGGGTCGGACAGCCCCAGTCATTCGACTCGCAAAGAGTGCGTCTTTTTGACCGACGGAGTCGATCTTGGACAGCTCCAAAACGAAGTCGAAATGCGCTACAGCGTCGGCGGCCGCAACGTGGACATCCTGGAAATCAAAGCGCTTGGGGCGATCGGGAATTGCAAAACCTGATTGCAAATTGCAAATTGAGAATTGGAAGGCGGCGACGGGTGAAGTGTCGCAGTCTGCTGGTGTCCCTGCCCTCAATTTTCAACTTGCAATTTGCAATTTTCATTTTGCAATCTCTTCGCCCCACGACTCATTTGCCACCCGCCATCTGACCCTCTACCTTCCCGCCCGCTGTCTGCGATCACGTCCTCCCCAGCCCCGGGAATTCCGATGATCCTCTCCGGCAACGAGATCAAAGCCCAGCTTGGCACGAGTATTGTCATTGAGCCGTTCGACGAAGCGCAGCTCAATGCCAACAGCTACAACCTGCGCCTGCACAACGAACTGCTGGTCTACGAAGAGATCGTGCTCGACATGCGGCGGCCAAACCGCTTTCGCCGTTACACGATTCCGGAAGACGGCTTCGTCCTGAACCCGAATCAGTTGTATCTCGCCCGGACGATGGAACGGACCGAGACACACAACCTCGTGCCGATGCTCGAAGGCCGCTCGTCGGTTGGCCGGTTGGGACTGTTCGTGCATGTGACGGCCGGGTTCGGCGATGTCGGTTTCTGCGGCTTTTGGACATTGGAGATGTACGCGATTCAGCCCGTGCGGATTTATCCGGGCGTGCCGATCTGCCAGATCTTTTACCACCAAATCGTGGGTGACATCACCGAGTACCACAGCGACAAGTATCAAAACAATCACGACATCCAGCCAAGCATGTTGTTCAAAGAATGGCAGGCTCAGAAAGACCCGCAATTGCGGCTGGCTTTCGGCGGCGAGCAACGGACGGAAATGTGACGAACTGAGAATGGCGGCTCGTTCGGAAATCGGAGTGGCTGGATGAAGTCAGCGGGGACGACTCACAAGGCGTGGCGGTTGAAGCAGGTCGTTGCGGGCGGGCAAACCGGAGTCGATCGCGCGGCGTTGGATGTGGCTTTGGAGTTAGGCATCCCGTGCAGCGGTTGGTGCCCGAAAGGACGTCGCGCCGAAGACGGGCCGATCCCAAAGTCATACCCGTTGCAAGAATCGCCCACGACAAACTACGCCGAGCGAACCGCATTGAACGTCAAGGACTCCGAGGGGACGCTCATTCTTTCGCGGGGATCGTTGCGCGGCGGAACCGCGTTGACCAAAACGTTTGCCGAGCGATATTGCCGGCCATGCTTGGTGGTCGATCTGCGTGACGCGACGACGGTGCAAGTCCACGATTGGCTCGAGGCAAACTCGATTCGAATCCTCAACATCGCCGGGCCACGAGAAAGTTCGCAACCGGGAATTGCACGACAGGCGGCGGCGTTTTTGCGGACGCTGTTCGACGATTCCAGCCCGACGCGCCAGCGAGGGGTCGTGCCCAAACCCCCTCGCTCGCGCGTCGGGCTGATATGAGACGGTATTGCCTCTCAACCAGCTGCGCCGAGGAATTGCAGTTCGCGTTCGGCCGCCAGCTTGGCGACGGCAAAGGCGCACGCGGCGTCGGAGACTCGCGGACCGAACAGCTCAGGCAACGAGGTGATGGTTGCGTTTTTTAATCTCGGCGTCTGTGCTGCAACTCGCCGAGCCAAGAACGAACCACTGCCGGAAATCAGCACGTTCTCGCAAGGCCACGGCATTCGCGAAGCGACTTTGTCGGCAGCTTCACACAACCTCTGAAGTTGTGTTGCAGCGATGTGCTCGGCGATGCGGCGTGTGTCTTCGGTCGTAATCTCTGTCGTGTCACCGCCGATGGAACGCGCGATTCGATCGTGAGCGGCAGCCAACGTCGCAGGTCGGCCGTTGGCAGTCAGGCAATCGGCCGTGTTCTCTGCGATGTCCCCCAGCGTGAGATAGACGTCGAAGATCGTCGCAAATAATTCGGCCGCGACGGCACAATCATTCCCGGCGAGCGGGACGCAATCCGTCAGCGCGCACAACGGAGTGCGGCGGACTCCACAGTAAATCAACTCGCCCGATTGCAGACGTTCGATGTCGGTACGACCCGCCGGTAACGGGAGCCCGTTAACCAACGGAATGAGATCCGTCGTGGTCGAACCAATGTCGATGAGCAGCGCCGAACCGCGCGGGACCAGGCGGCCCACGAATGTCGCTTGTGCGTGCCAGTTTGCAGCCGCGGTGAGTCGCGGCTCGTCACGCGCTTCTTGCGTTGATACAAATTCGCCCGACGTTTGCCAGACGAAAATCGGTCGTTTACCGGCGACGACTTCGACGGTTCTCAGCACGCGGTCGATCCCGTCCGACTTGGTGGCGAAGCAGTCGGCCAGTTCGGCAGTCATCGTCACGGCGAGTAGTTCGGCGACCGAAAAGTGATCCATGATCGGGACGAGCACGTCGATCAAGCGATCCGGCGAACGCCAGATCTCCAATGGGATCGACAACGCCTCGGCGGTCTCGGTCGCCGCTTTGATATTCGCTCCGCCGATGTCGAGACCAAGCACACGCATGTTTTGATTGAGGGTTGAGGGTTGAGGGAACAGACTGATGTCGCTCGCGAAGAGTACCGTTGCCGAGTCACTCCGAAAACGAACACGTCCTCGTGACGTCCTCGGAAAGGAAAATGTATCGATGTCCGATTGGCAGAAGTTGATTGCGGCGTCCGACGTGCCAGTCGGCAGCGGCCGAGAGTTCGCCGTGAACGGGCGGATCGTCGCTCTGTTCAACGTTGATGGGCAGTTTCAGGCCATCGACGGAATTTGTGCTCATCAAGGCGGACCGCTGGCGAAGGGGCAACTCGTCGATGGCGTGGTGACTTGCCCGTGGCACGGTTGGCAATTTCAGGTCGCCAATGGTCATCACTGCCTAAATCCCCGCATTTGTCAGACGACGTTTGAGGTCAAGATCGAAGCGGGCGATGTGTTCGTGCGTCTGTGACACCGGATCGGAGACGCAAAGACTCGTATTGACGCAATTCCGAGGGTGTGCAGAATACGCCGCCCTTCGTCCGGACTGCGTTGGAGTGACGCGATCCGCGACCGAGTGCCATGCGAACGAATCCTGTGACCGGGATTGGTTCGACTTGATCGATCAATTCCGTCTCGGCTAGCAAAGGAGTGCGTCTGCCGTGAGAAAAATTCTACTTTCATCCGCTGTGTTGGCCGGCTTGGCCAGCGTGTTCGTCAACGCCTACGGCCAAAATGCCGGCACCGGCGGCACCAAGAAAACGGCGACACCTGCGGCGGCCACCGCGTCTCAAGCCGAAGCTCCCCACAAGATCGCGCTGATCGATATGGGCCGCGTCTTCAAGGAATACAAGAAGATCGAAGTTCTCAAAGAGGACTGGAAAGCGGAGTTCTCTGTCAACGAAGAAAACGCCAAAAAGATGACGGCCCAAGTTCAGCAGGTCATCGAACAGATGAAAGAGTTCAAGCCCGGCAGTCCGGAGTACATCAACCTCGAGAAAAAGCAGACGGATCTGGGTGCCAAGCTCGGCGCGTTCAAACAAACCGCACAGCGCGAATTGCTCCGCAAGGAAGCCGACCTGCTCAAGACCGTGTATCTCGAAACGATGGACGTCGTCGAGTTGTTTGCGGAAAAATTCGGCTACACGCTGGTGATGCGCTTCAACTCGGACACGTTCGAGGGTGAGGACATGAGCAAGATGCAGTTGGTGATGAACCGCGTGATCGTCTACCACAAAGCGGAAGATGACCTGACCGACGGCGTCATCAAGTACCTCAACCGCCGGTCCGACGCCGGCCAACCGAAGGCGGCAAGCACTCCATCCGGTGCTGGTGGAAAAAGCAAGAACTAGTTCGGTCCTCGCGAAAGTCCGCGACATGCTTTGCCGGTCTCAACGCACTCTTCGACAAACGGTCGAAACGCAGGGGGTCGGTCTCTTCACCGGGACCGACGCCTGTCTGCGTTTCGTGCCGGCCCCAGCGGATCACGGGATTGCATTTCAGCGGATCGACGTCGCAGGCTCGAAACCGATTCCCGCCCGGATCGAGTACGTCTCGAACACTCAGCGACGCACGGCGATTGCCCGTGATGGCGTGCAGGTCGAGATGATCGAGCACGTCATGGCGGCGCTCGCGGGACTGCAAATCGACAACTGCCTGATCGAAATCGACGGGCCAGAGGTTCCGGGTTTCGATGGCTCGTGCCGGGATGTCTGCAATCTGCTGATCGCTGCGGGCATCGTCGAACAAGATCGTCCGCGCGAAGTCATTTCCCTTCTGATGCCGGTGCAAGTCAGCGCGGACGACGGTGACATTGAAGTCGTCGCTCGGCCGATGAACTACAACGGACTGGCAATCACCTACCAACTGGATTACGGCGATCGATCTCCGATTCCGCCGCAGAATTTGACGGTCGAGATCACTCCTAAAACATTCGTTCGCGACATCGCATTCGCCCGCACATTCGTGCTCGACTCAGAAATCGCGGCGTTACAAGCAGCGGGTTACGGCCGTCGCGTGACGCACCAAGATCTTCTCGTGTTTGACGCAAACGGAGGCGTTATCGACAACAAATTGCGAACCCCCGATGAAGCGGTGCGGCACAAGATCTTGGATTGCCTGGGAGACTTCGCCCTGATCGGCGCGGACCTGTGCGGCTATTTCAACGCCTATCGCTCTGGACACAGACACAATCACGACCTCGTTCGCCGGGTTCTGCTGACTCATCAAAGTTTGCAGTGTTCGGAGGCGGTTTAAGTAGGACGTCACATGGCCAACCTGATTCACTCCTTGGCGTGCGTGGACCCCCAAGCGGAACTCGGTGACAACATCGAGATTGGGCCGTTCTGCGTGATCGGACCGCATGTGAAGCTCGGCAGCGGTTGTCAGTTGGCCAACAACGTGACGATTCTCGGCCACACGACGATCGGCGAGCGTAATCGCTTCTTCTCGAACTGCGTCATCGGTGGCGAGCCACAGGACCACAGCTTTCAGGAATCCGCGACGTGGCTGGAAATCGGCGACGACAACGTCTTCCGCGAGGGCGTGACCGTCAATCGTGGAGCCGAGAAGGAAGATCACGGCACTCGCATCGGCCATCACAACATGCTGATGTCGAACTCACATGTTGCACACAATTGCTGCATCGGAAACAATGTGATGCTCGTCAATGGTGTGCTGCTCGGCGGACACGTCCATGTTCATGATCGAGCAATCGTTTCGGGTAACACGGTCGTGCATCATTTTGCCTCGATCGGCACGCTGGCCTTCGTCAGCGGAGGCTGTCGATGCACCGTCGATGTCCCGCCATACATGATGGCCGCGGGCAGCGACAAATTTGAAATCAAGACCATCAATGTCGTCGGCATGAAACGGGCCGGGATTTCCGATTCGACAATCGGGATTATTCGACAGGCCTACAAACAACTGTTCCGCGAGCACAAGGGGATCGCCGAAACGCGAGAGTTCTTCGCTCAACAGCAGCACGACATCCATCCGATCGAACTGCACACGCTGCTCAACTTCATGGATATGACGAGTGCTGGCAAACTCGGCCGAGGACGTGAGATCTTCCGCAACGCGCCCTCCATCAACACACAGGAACAACGCAAGGCGGCGTAATTTAGGGAGCGTTCATGTCGGTCTTGAGAATGGCTGTGATCGGAGTTGGGGCGCTCGGTCGCCATCACGCGAGAATTGTGTCGCAGATTCCCGGTGTCCAATTGGTGGCCGTAGCAGATCCTAGCGAAGCGCAAGGCCGACAAGTTGCCGAGTCCACAGGGACGAAATGGATCGCCGACTATCGCACGCTCATTGACGACGTGGACGCGGTGACGATCGCGGTACCGACCGGCTTTCACAGTCGTGTCGCCACCGATTTTCTGGAGAACGGAATTCACTCGCTGGTCGAAAAGCCGCTGGCCGCTGATCTGACCGAAGCGGTGCGACTTGTCCAAATCGCCGAACGAACTGGAGCCATCCTGCAAGTCGGCCACGTCGAGCGTTTCAATCCCGCGTTCCAAGCCGCCGCCAAGCTGTGCGATCAACCTCGCTACATCCGGGCCGAGCGGCTCAGTCCGTTCAGCTTTCGCTCGACCGATATCGGTGTCGTGCATGACATGATGATTCACGATATTGATCTGGTGCTGTCGCTGGTCCGCTCTCCGGTCCGTCGAATCGAGGCATTTGGAATCACTTTGATGGGTCAACATGAAGACGCCGTGCAGGCCCGGCTCACGTTTGAAGACGGCTGCGTCGCCGACCTCTCCGCCAGTCGCGTGCACCCGTCGACTCGCCGCGCTGCGACCATCTGGACAACAACTCGGTGTCTGAACGTCGATTTTGGATCGCGCGAGGTGACGTCGTACTCGCCATCGCCTCGACTTCTTTTTGGGACGTCGCCGGTTGATCGGGCTCGGCAACCGGGTGCCGACATCGAGCAACTCAAGCAAGAAGTTTTTGGCTCTCTTATCGAGATCCAAATGGAAACCCCGGCACCGCAAGACCCCCTCACGGCGGAGATCACGGAATTCGTGGATTGCGTCCGATCTGGAAGCTCACCCACGGTGACGGGGACGGTGGCCATTGCAGCGCTGACGGTTGCGGAGCGAATTCTCGGCGTCTTGACGGCACAGTCGCAAATTCGGGAGCCAGCCTCGATTGCCTACGTTCTACGAAAAGCAGCGTAACTGGCTGACTGAATAATGGGTTGCAGCCGCACTGCAAGACTCACAATCGCCACAATCGTGTGGCAAAGTCGCTCTTTTTGCGCACATCATCGCCTGGCACCTTGATAACAAGGAAAAACCGGCGATAATCCCGCGCTTTTTACTGGCCACTGGAAGTGGCTGGATCGGGTTTCGGCCTGATAGTGCTCAGGGAGGAAGGGGTTTGGACGGCGGCTTCGATTGGCGATTCCGCAGATCCAGACCACCCCGCTTGGCAAGCATCAATGGGTCGCCGCAATGCTGAAAAAGACTGAGCTGACGGAATATCGGACACTTTTGTTGAGCCTCCAGGCACGACTCCGAGGAGACGTCCAACACTTGGCAGATGGTGCCTTGCGCCGAGCCGACGGCGACGGTGACTCGAAAAGCCCGACGCACATTGCCGAGCTGGGAACCGACAACTACGAGCAAGACTTTTCGCTCAGGTTTGTTGAAAACGAGCAAGAGATTCTGGAAGAGATCTCCTTGGCACTAAAGAAAATTGACACCGGGACTTACGGCCTCTGCGAGAAGTGCCTGGAGCAGGGCAAGCCTCCCGCGAAATCGGTCATCATTAAAGAGCGTCTCAGAGCGATTCCATACGTCCGCACCTGCGTGCATTGCGCGGAACAGCAACGAACTCGGAAGTGGCGACGCTAGGAAAATCTGGCCCGACCCTATTTTGGCAGACCGACCTGAAGACACTTCAGCGAGCGCGAGTCGCGGGCGAAAAGTTTTCCGTTCGAAAGTGCTGGCAACGCGCGAGTCGTCGATTTGAAGACGCGGGCTCGTGCGAGTTCCTGATAGCGGCTGGAGTCTGGTCTCCAGAGGATGAGCTCGCCGTCTGTCGTCAGCAGCAGCATTTGGCCGTCGGCTGCGATCATCGTTCCGAAACCGATGCTCGGCTTTGACCACAGAATGCGTTTCGTCTTTGGATCGAGGCAGCGCAGCTCCGAGTCTTCGACGCGCTCCTGGCCGTGGATGCCGTAAACCAATCCGTCTTGAACCAACGGCGTCATGTACTGGCTGGAGAGCAAGTCGTCGCTGTTCCATTTCTCATCGGCGGTGGTCGCGCCGATCTTGGCGAAGGTCGCACCGACTCCGTAGTGAGCGGAAACCAGCAGGTGCCCATCGAGCACGATCGGTGTCGCTCCGTTGACGGTCGGGCCACGCTTCCCAAAAGGGAACTCGAATCGAACTTTGCCGGTATCGGGATCGAGCGAGACGGCTTTCATCCGTGTCACAAAGAGGGCGTGTTTCGTACCGTCGACGGTGGCGAGGATCGGTGACGAGTAGCTCGCCGCATCGTCGATCGCCTGCCACACGGTTTTTCCGGTGGCGATGTCGAACGCCACGATCCCCGCGCCACTTTTGTTCCCTCCGACGTTGACCAACAGTTTGTCACCCACCACCAGCGGAGAACTGCCGGCTCCGAAATAGCCTTCGGGAGCCTTGAACTCGGAGTGCGTGTCGCGCTGCCAGATCTTCTTGCCAGATTTCAGATCGAGGCATCGCAACGTTCCCTGAGCTCCAAACACAAACACTCGATCGCCAGCGACAATCGGCGTGCAGCGCGGGCCTTGGTCGTCGGAGAAACCGCTTGAAAAAGTCGTGGGACTGCCGGACTTCCATTTGGTCGTTCCGGTTTTTGCGTCGATCGATTCCGCGACTTCTTCGTCGCCGACGCGGTGAAACAGGACGGCGGTATTGCCGGCAACGGCCACGCCCGCGAAGCCTCCGCCAATGTCCCGCTGCCAAACGAGCGGCGGGCCGTCCTTCGGCCAGGACTCGGCAAGTTTTTCATCGACGGCCGCGCGGCCATCACGGTTCGGGCCGAGAATCTGCGGCCAATCACCGGCGAGCAATGTGCTCGCCGAGAACACGATGCCGCAGATCACACAACAAATGCGAATGCTCACGAAGGCGACCTCCTGTCACTGAGCGGCTTTCAGCAGCCGAATGAATTCTTTCACGAACGGTGTGTTGTCCATCCAGACGCGAGCGGAGACGAAGTTGCCGTCAACGACGACTTGCTGGTTGACATACTTGCCGCCGACCTGAGTGATGTCGAGCGCACACTTCGCGACGGTCGTCGCCGTCCGGCCCTTCAAGCAGTCGGCCGCGGCAGCGATCTCGATGCCGTGACAAACGGACGCGACCGGTTTGTTCTTCTCGAAGAAGTGCCGAGTGATCCGCAACAGATCTTGATCGTAGCGGAGGTATTCGGGAGCTCGGCCGCCAGACAGGAATAAGCCGGCGTACTCCTCGGGCTTCACGTCGCGGAAGGCGATGTCGGCCTGCAAGTGATATCCGGCCGTCTCTTGCGTGATATCCCAGGTCGAGCCGGGCGGAATTTCGTGCAACACCATGTGGTACAGCTTCTTTTCAGGACCAGCGACGACGACCTCGAAGCCGTCTTCGGGCAGCCGAAAGAACGGATACATCGTGTCGAGGACTTCGGTCGCGTCCCCGATAACCAGCAAAACTTTGGGCATGAGCGAACTCTCCTGAGATGGCGGACCTGAGCAATGTTGGCAAAGCATATCAGCGACGGCAGAAGTTGGGAGTTCCGCCGGTCGCCAAGTCGCTAGTGCCGCCATCGAAAGTTGATCTACCAGCAGACGCCATTTTTGACTCAACTCTGCGGACTTGGTCAAGGAGGTGTGTCATGCCAGGGAAGGCGGCGAAGGTGGTGGTGTCGGAGCGGCAATTCGCGATTTTGAAGG
>SYJG01000467.1 GCA_005798445.1 Planctomyces sp. | reverse complement strand
TCTCCTCCCGTTGCTCTCCACCCCGTCTCACGACGACGCAGTTACGTTCGGATACAAAGTTCAAACCAACTTCGACGAGGACTTACACCTCACTGATTCAATCCACTTGCAAACGCACTAGCTGCCTCGCTCCCGCGAGGCGGAGCACGAACAGATCGCGCCACCGATGCGCAGGTGCAAGCATCAACTCCTGTCGCTCCGCCTCGCGGGAGCGAGACGGCTACGTTGACCCGACTGGCCCGATTCGACTTCTCGCGTGCGTGTGCGTGGATCGTCGCGCGGTTGGCCGAGGGTTTGCAGCACGCACACGATCGTCGAGTCCTGCATCGGGACATCAAGCCGGCAAACGTCTTGATCGGCGGTGATGGCACGCCGATGTTGCTGGACTTCAATCTCTCGCACGACGAGAACCAATTGCATGGTCAAGTCGACGCGACGTTGGGGGGCACCATTGCCTACATGGCTCCGGAGCATCTGCGGGCGCTCAACATTCGCAGCCCGGAACTGGTCGCGAAGGTCGATGAACGGTCCGATGTCTACGGGCTGGGCATGGTTTTGTTCGAAATGATCACCGGCCACAACCCGTTTGAGCAGGCGGCCAGCTACGCGGGGATTCCGATCCTCGTCGAGGCGATGGCGGCGGAGCGAACGCGCTCGATCCCCTCGCTACGGCAGTACCGCGACGACGTGCTCTGGGGATTGGAAAGCATCGTCCGAAAGTCCCTGCAACCCGATCCCGCGAATCGGTATCAACGAGCCGACGAACTGTCTGAGGACATCAACTGTCTGCTCAACGATCAGCCGCTGCGGCACGCTCCGGAGTTGAGCCGAGTGGAGCAGGTTCGCAAATGGATTCGTCGCCATCCCAAGCTGGCGTCGTCCTGCTGGATTGTGCTGGGCGCGTCGCTGGTGCTGTCGATTGGCGGATCGATCCTGCTGGGAACACAAGCTCGGTTAGCCGCCGCTCAAACTCGAGTCATCGAGACCGAAGGGGCGGAAGCTCGTGAATTGCAACGACGATTTGAGGAGGGAACGCTCAAGGCACTCCGCCTGGTCAACACACACAGTGACCTGCGCGACCACGCCGAACGAGGACGCCAGGTTTGCGAAGAGACGTTATCTCTCTTCGGAATTCTGGACGACTCAAATTGGCAAGACCGCACGATCTGGAAGCGATTGAACGCCAGCGAACAACACAAGCTCGCCGAAGACGCTCGCGAATTGCTGCTGATGTTGGCGGGAACCGGGTCTCAGGCAATGAGCGGCAAGATGCTAGCCACCGGTTCATCGGAAACGACACCGGTGGCTAGCGCCATTCCGCTCACTCGCTTGGAATTGCTCGATCGCGCCGCGGCGATCCGCGATCTCCCAGCATCCGCCGCTGTCTGGCGCACGCGAGCCACGCTCCTGTGGCAACTCGGCGAGACCGAACAAGCGGCGGAAGCCGATCGTCGCGCAAACGAACTTCCTCCGACGACCGCTCGTGATTTCTATTTACTGGCGACCACGCATCTCCAGACCGATGCCCCCGATCGTTTCACGCGCGCGATTCAGGAACTTCAGCAAGCTCTGCAACGAGATCCTCGTCACTACTGGTCGTGGATGCAAAAAGGTTTGTGCCATCTGGAGTTGGGCGAGTCGCAACTCGCACTGGCCGACTTCAGTGTCTGCGTTGGCTTGTGGCCCGAGTTTGCTTGGGGACATTTCAATCGCGCGTTCACACTCGATCAACTGGGACAAAAGCAGGCAGCGATTGCCGACTACTCCGCCGCACTCGATCGAGACTCCGGTTTGCAAGAGGCGATTCGCAATCGCGGGATTGCTCGATTGGAGCTGGGACAACACGGCGAAGCGCTGGCTGACTTTGATCGGCTGGTGCTTAGCGAGCGGGGCGGCGTCAGCCCCCCGGTACTCAGCGAACGACTCAAAACGACCGGGGGGCTGACGCCGCCACGCTCGCCTGAGGTCACTGTGTTGCATGCCCTGCGCGGTCAGGCTCTCGAAGGATTGCATCGACCAGACGAAGCGGATGCCGCCTTCGCTCTCGCCATGACGACCGATCAACTCGCACATCTGCCGTTGGAACGGAAGCATCAGTTGCTCTGTTCGTTCGGTTTCGCGGTTGTCTCGCGTCGACCAGACGACGCCGAAAAAGCCTTCGCCCGTATCCCATCCGACGATCCGAAATATCCCGAAGCGTTGTATGGCCGCGGGCTGATCGCCTCGAACACGAACCGATTGGAACGAGCGACCGAACTGTTCGGCAAGGCTCTCGAATTGCGGCCTCACTTCGGTGAAGCCAGACGCTTCAGGGCAATCCTGCTCGCTCGCCTGGGACGATTTTCCGAGGCGATCACCGAAATCAACACGGCATTGCAAGCGGCCCCTAAATCCGGAGCCACGCTGTATGCCGCCGCCTGTGTCACCGCGCTGGCAGTCGAACACGCGCCGACTCCTGTGGCCGCTCGCCAAGCGACTGCCGAGGCACTCCGATTTTTACGACAAGCCCTCGCGAACGGTTACGGACAGCACGCGGCGACCGATGACGATTTGAAAGTTCTCCGACAGCATCCTGGATTTGAACAACTGCTTTTGAAAACCCCGTAGCACGTAGGGTGGGACCATCGGCGCTTCGACGCGCCGGCCCACCAGAAATCAGAGCGATTGAAGTTGGTGGGCCGGCGATCGAAGCGATCTGGTCATACCCTACACGAGATAGGTTCACACCATGTCCCACCTTCTTCTGCACGCCAAAGCCACCGCGACGGTGCTTCACCAAGAATTCCGAGTTCCGTTTCAAGTCTTCGACGGAGGGACCGCGACGCGGCTCTGGCCGGAATTGACGGGGCACGGCGATTTGCGATTTCTGTCGGACGACGTCGGCAAGTTTGCTGGACTGGTCGGCAGCCGGCAGGTGCAAATTGCGGTCTTACCGAGTGGCAAATTTCGGCTGCGCATGCCATTCGCCTTCGGAGGAACAACACTCGTCGCCGAAGGTGTGTTGTCTCGACTGTCCTCGTCATCCGATGGCACCATCGAAGAGCAACGGCGATTGGAGTGCTGGGCTCAGGCCGTGCTCGATCGACTGTTGCAAGCGGAACTGCTGCGTTCACAGCGCTCGGCGGAAGACGATCTGAGACGGCAATTGAAGCACGCTTGGGAGCTGAATCTGACGGTCGAACGTCTGGTCCGTCATCTCCGCGTGCATCGCGATGCGGCCACGAACATCTCCAAGATCCTGGACGCCGCATTTCCGTTTGTCGGAGCTCAATCGCTGATGTGGGTCTCCGGGAATTTGGACACCGTGCAGGTCCGAGGCGAGACGCTGCTGGCGGACGACGACGCTCGCGATCTCGCCAAAACACTGCGACGCTCGCCAGAATTGCGCGATGCGGGCCTACTACTGTGCTCGAACGTGGGTGAGGCTTCGTGGGGCGAGCCGTATCGCATCTTGCGGAGCGTGATGGTGATGACCGTCCCGTCCGGCAATTCGTTTGGCTGGGTCATTGCCGTCAACAAGAATGAGGATGCGACATCGGTTGGATTCCGGAACTCGGATGCCGCCGCATTGGCTCCGTTCACCGCGCTGATTGGTTTCGTCAACAAAGCCTGCGATCGGTATCAGGAGCTGAAAGATCTGTTGGTCGGGTTGACTCGATCGCTGGCGTCGGCGGTCGATGCCAAGGATCCCTACACCTACGGCCACAGCGAGCGCGTCGCACGCATCGCCGTCGAACTCGGACGCGAATTGAATCTGCTCGAAGACGAGCTGAGCGACGTGTATCTCGCCGGCCTGCTGCACGACGTCGGTAAAATCGGCATTCGCGATGAAGTGCTCTGCAAACACGGTCCACTGACTCCGGATGAGACGCAGCACATTCAACAGCATCCTGAAATCGGCCACTCGATTTTGAAGAACCTGCATCAAATCAGCAGCCTGCTACCCGGCGTGCTGCACCACCACGAACGCTTCGACGGGGCTGGCTATCCGGCGAAGCTGGCGGGCGAACAGATTCCACGGATCGCTCGCATTTTGGCGGTCGCCGACAGCTATGACGCGATGAGTACCTGTCGCCCGTACCGCAAAGGACTCGCCCCCGATCGCGTCGAACAAATCCTGATCGACGGTTCCGGCGAACAGTGGGATCCTCGATTCATTGAGGCCTTTCAACGAATCGTCCCGCGACTGCGCAGCATCCGCGAACGAGGCCTCGGTGAATCGCTGCGGCAAGCCCTCGACGGAGCCTTACGCGACACCGGCAGTTCGCGAGTTCTGCCAGTCAATCTGGTGGTTCCCGCCGCCCCCCTGTGACGTGGGGCAGGTTTCCAACCTGCCCATGCGCTCGGCGCGGGTCTCCCGGCCCCGCCGCGGGCGCGACCGCAGGTCTCCCGATTCGTCCCGCAGCACCCCTGTTTCTGGAGACCTGCGGTCGAGCCGAGGTGCGGGGTCAGGAGACCCGCGCACAGCGCGCCGTTCGTTGTTCGACGAGCGTGGTTCCACTACCATTCGCCCGCTTCGGAACCGCTGGTTTCGAGGCCGTCTGTCCGGTGATTTTTGAGGGCCATGAAGGCCGTTCCGGCAGTCGATTCCGCGAGTCTTGGACAGGAGTAGCCAGTTGGCCGACGGTCACGAAGAACAGCAGCCGGAAACAGATGCGGGCGACAAAATTCTCCCGCCGGGCTTCACAGGCAACATCGTCCCGCTCGCGATCGAGGACGAGATTCGCACGAGCTACCTGACCTACGCGATGAGCGTCATCATCAGCCGCGCGCTGCCCGACGTGCGCGACGGTCTGAAGCCCTCGCAGCGACGCATTCTCGTCGCGATGAACGATCTCAATCTCGGCCCGAACTCTGGCCGAGTCAAGTGCGCGAAGATCTGCGGCGACACGAGCGGCAACTATCACCCGCACGGTGAAGGCTCGGTCTATCCGACGCTCGTCCGCATGGCCCAGAACTGGAACATGCGCGAGACGCTGGTTGATAAACAGGGGAACTTCGGCTCGCTGGCCGGGATGCCTCCGGCCGCCATGCGTTACACCGAGGCTCGTCTGGCTGGCCCCGCCGCCGACATGCTGCACGATCTCGATCGCGACACGGTCGATTTCATCCCGACGTACGATCAACGCAACCTGGAGCCGGTCGTTCTGCCGGCGAAGTTTCCAAACCTACTCGTCAACGGCTCGAACGGCATCG
>SYJG01000466.1 GCA_005798445.1 Planctomyces sp. | reverse complement strand
GCCCATCGTGCCGAGTCCGCTGCTGCTCAGCCATCGTTTCGGACGATTGAACTTGTAGTACTGAGCGGCCCACATCTGGTGCTGGCCAACGCCCACCGTGATGTAAGTGTCGCGATCTTTCGTCTGCCGCCAGAGTTCTTCGATCGCGTACTGCTGATTGATGAGCGAAGGCGACTGCTCTTTGTAGGTCAGCGGGAACTTCGCCTTCCAATCGGCGCACTGCTTGACCCACTCGTCGATCTGCGGCAGGTCGGCGTCGGTCATCACCGCGTTCAGCGAGACCAGCACGTCGTAGACATTGGCCACGATCGGAATGTGAGCCTCTTTGTTCTTGTGGATTTCCGAGCCGTCGATGTCCACATGCACGATCTTGCCGTGCTTGGCGAACTCTTCGAGCTTGCCGGTGACGCGGTCGTCAAATCGCACGCCGAACGCCAGCAACAGGTCGGCCTCGTTGACCGCGTAGTTGGAGTAGACGGTGCCGTGCATTCCCAGCATGTGCAGCGACTGCGGGTCTTCGCCCGGAAATGCTCCGAGACCCATCACGGTCATGGCGACGGGGATGCCCGTCCGCTTCGCGAACTTCGTCAGTTCATCGGCCGCGTCGGAATTGATGACTCCTCCGCCGACGTACAGGATTGGCCGCCGCGAGTGCTTGACCGCTGCAAGCACTTGTTTGATTTGCTCCGGAGCAGCCTTCTTGCGTTCGGGGTGGTAGCTCGGCAGGCTCATCGGCGGATCCCAGTCGATGTCTCCATCGAGCGTGGCGATCTGGATGTTCTTAGGGAAGTCGATCAGCACCGGTCCAGGCCGGCCCGACTTGGCGATATGACACGACTCTTTGACGATGCGCGGGATATCGCACAGTGCCTGCTGAACGTCGTCCGCTTCGCGCCAATCACGAGCCGTGATCATGTAGTAGTGCTTGGTGATCGCGCGGCAGATTTCGACGATCGGCGTTTCCTGGAACGCGTCGGTGCCGATCACCTTCTGAGGCACTTGTCCGGTGATTGCGATCAGCGGAACGGAGTCCATTTTCGCATCGGCGATCGAGGTCACGAGGTTCGTCGCGCCGGGTCCGCTGGTCGCCATGCACAGGCCGACTTTGTTCGTCGTGCGCGAGACCCCTTGTGCCGCGAAGCCGCCACCTTGTTCGTGCCGAGGCAGGATTGTCCGAATGCCGTCTCTTCGACGCAGCAACGCTTGGTGCAGCGGCATTGAGGCTCCGCCCGGATAGGCAAAGATGGTGTCGCCGCCGTTACGGATCAGTGCTTCCACCAGAATGTCGGCTCCGGTCATCGGCTTGGTGGTGGACTTGGATTTGGCGGCGGATTTAGGTTCAGCAGCGGGCACGATCGAATTCCTCTGGCGACGAAAACAAAACGATTCTGATGGTTGTCTGGCTGTCGGCTCAGCATGAGCCGAAATGAGTCGCGGCAGTGTATCGGCACTTCCAAAGGCTGACGAGAGGCCGTGCTGCGAGGACGGCATTTTCCGCAACAGCGCACGCCAGAAGCCGTCTATTTCAACATTTACGGCTGCGGCAGGCGGTTATTGATCCTCAGATTGATATTTGCGCGAAGAGTTGATGCGGTTGTGAGCGGCACGGCGCTAGCCGCCGGTATTTCCGCTCGACCGGCGGCTAGCGCCGTGCCGCTCACTCTGGCGTTTGCGCGAATATCAATCTGAGGATCAATAAACGCCGACGACCGGCAGCTCTTCCGATACGGCGGTCAGGTCGATCACCGCGCCGAGCATGCGTGTCGGGGTGCCCTGACTGCTGCGGACGATGGAGGCCTTGATGAGGAACAAGGGAGATGTGCCGTCGCGATGCTTGACTCGATGGATCGTTTGGAACTTGCGAGCACCGCTGCGAACCGCGTGATCGAGCGCCGAGGTGACTCGGTCGTAGTCGTCCGTGTGAATGTGGCTGAGCCACGCTTGCAACGAGTCCGGCAGCTCATGGTCGTGATAGCCGAGCATCCGCTTGAAGATCGGTGAGAGATACAGTTCGTGCGATCGCAATGGCCAATCGAAGACGCCGATCTCCGTCTCGGCCATGACCTGCGAGTTCCAATCGTCGAGCGCTTCCAACTCGGCGATCGTCTGTTCCAACTCGGCCTGCGGGTGATAACTGCTGGGAGCAATCATGGTGCGATCCTGTGATGCGGTTCGAGAGCAAGATGCGCGATGACAACGGTGTGGCAATTCACGACGGAGAACGGGTTGAAAAATGAGACCCGTCATGACGGCGTCATTAAAACATCGCCTCAGCCAGTCTCCGAGTCTGCAACAGCGGCGAACCGCAGAATCTGGCGAGGCTTCGTCGATTTGTGCGGTTGGCGCGGATGCGCGAGTCCATCCGGTTGTCGCGAGTTTTGGTTTGCGTTTCGTCGGTTCGTCACAACCCATCCATCGCAGCGGCGACGATTCAGGTTGACCAAACGATGTCGCCGCCAGGTTCCGAGGTCGTTGTTTCGAGGACCGCGCGTTCAAAGGTATTCACATCGAGAGCCTCCGACGTGACAGACAGACCAGTCGCGACGGTCGCATGTTCAATTCGCGAAACGCCGTGGCTCGGTCTTCGCGACGGCTACGTCTTGCCGGTTGAAGCGGGACGCTTCGGATCTTTCGCCAGTGGCAGCTTCACCATCTTCCCGGTCCACGCCGCTTGGTAAATCGCCAGAATGATCTCGACCGACTTGCGGCCCTCGATGCCGTCCACGAGTGGCTGGCCACCCGTCTCGATGGCTTTGAGGAAATCTTTGAGCTGCAACATGTGACCGGTGTAGCTGATCGCCTTGGGATCGGACGCTCCGCCCGTTCCTGCATTGCCGCTCAGCTTTTCGAGCAGCTTGGCGTCCTTGGCCAGCTTCTTCTCGAACTCCCACATTTTGATGTTGTCTTGCTCGACGATGACTGAACCGGCTGAGCCGTGAATCTCCGTCCGTTTGAGCAACCCCGGAAACGCGGCAGTCGTTGCTTCCAGCACGCCCAGCGCTCCGTTCTTGAACTTCACGCAAGCCGCAGCGACGTCCTCGACTTCAATCCGCTCGTGAGCGAGCAGGCCGGTGACACCGGCGACCTCGGTGACTTCGCCCATGAACCAGTACAGCAGATCGACGTTGTGAATCGCCTGATTCATGAACGCTCCGCCTCCGTCGAGCGCCCACGTCCCACGCCAGCCACCCTGGTCGTAGTACTGCTGAGTCCGCCACCACTTCACATAGGTGTCGCCAAGTGTCAGCTTGCCGAAGCGGCCAGAGTCGATCGCCTCCTTGAGCGCGATGTTTGCCGGGCTGAACCGCGACGGCATGATCGAGCAAATCCGCACCTTGTTCTTCGCCGCCGCATTGATGATCGCGTCACACTTGGCGAGCGTGATCTCCAGCGGCTTCTCGACGACGACATGCTTGCCCGCATTGCACGCCTTCACTGCCGGATCGCCGTGAGCACCGCTGGGCGTGCAGATCGTCACGACATCGACCGCCGGGTCTTTGAGCATGTCTTCCAGCTTGTCGTACTTTTTGCACTTGTTCGCGGCAGCGAATTTCTCGGCGGCAGCCCCGAAGTTGTCGAAGCAGGCGACGATCTTCGCCCCCTTGATGTGCTCAATCGCCATCGCATGAAAGTTGGCGATCATCCCGCAGCCAACAATGCCGAACCCGAATTTCTGAGCCATGAGTTGTTCCTCAGTGTTTGACCTCTGTGCTCTCTGTGTCTCTGTGGTGCAAAACGCATTCACCACAGAGGCACAGAGGACACAGAGAGGAGAATTCAATCGGTCAATTCCACGCGGCAGAACTTCTTCTTGCCGACGAACAGCAGCAAACCGGTTTCGACTGAGATCAGTTGGTTGTGAGTCTCGATGCGTGTCTTGCCTTCACCGAAATAAGCCCCGCCTTGCGCGATCGCTCGCCGAGCGTCGCTGGTTGTCGTGACGAGGCCGGTATCCAGCAGCAGTCGCGCCGCTTGAGCTTTGCCGTCGGTGAGTTTTGATCGCGACAAGCTCACGGTCGGGATGTCCGTAGGCAAAGCACCCTCCCCGACTTCCTGCTGCCAGCGATTCGCGGCGGCATCGGCTTCGGAAGCCGAGTGATATTGCCCGATGACCGCGCGAGCCAGCGTCGTCTTCGCGGTCTTCGGGTGACCGGCCATGAGCGATTCGATTTCGGCCAGCGGGATGTCGGTCAGCAGCTCGAAGTACATCCGCATGACGGCGTCGGGCACCTGCATGAACTTCTTCATCATGTCGAACGGTGACTCGGAAATGCCGATGTAGTTACCGAGGCTTTTCCCCATGCGCCGCACGCCGTCGAGGCCGACGAGGATCGGTGACATCACGCCGATCTGCTGCGAAATCTTGGCGTCCGCTTGCAGGTCGCGAGCCAGCATGAAGCTGTAAAGCTGCTCGGTCCCACCGAGTTCGATGTCCGATTTAATGACGACCGAATCCCACGCCTGCATGATCGGGTACAGGCACTCGTGCAAGAAGATCGGAGTCTCGGCGGCCATCCGTTTGGCGAAGTCGTCGCGAGTCAGCAACTGCGCGATCGTGACCTTGCCGCAGAGTTGCAGGATGTCCGAAAACGACATCTTCGCGAACCAATCGCCGTTGCGATGGACCTCTGCCTTCGAGAGATCGATCACCTTGCCGACCTGAGCCAGATAATCGACAGCGTTGGCCTCGACCTCTTCGGCCGTCAGCCGCTTGGCTCGCGCGTGATCGCGGCCGCTCGGATCGCCGACCAGCGCGGTGTAGTTGCCGATGATGATGACCGCTTGGTGGCCCAGTTCCTGGAACTGCCGAATCTTTCGCAGCGGGACCGTGTGGCCCAAATGCACGTCGATGCCAGTCGGGTCGATGCCGTACTTGATGCGCAGCGGAGTGTTCGTGTCGCGGCTCTTGGTCAGCTTCGCGGCGAGTTCGTTTTCGGGAACGATCTTCTCGACACCGCGGCGGATGACAGCGAGTTGTTCTTCAACGGGCGGAAAAGGCATGGGAGATCAAGCAACCGATGGAAAGTGGGGCGACAACGGGGCGTAAACTAACCCGAAGCGTCAGCGAGGGCGAGCGCTCCAGGGGATTCCGATTTGGGGTACGACCAATGATTCTGGCCGATTCAAAATAGACGGACGCTTGGCAAAGAAAGAGTACGACGAATTGAAGGAGACGACGAATGAGCTGCCCGACAAATTCGTCGTCTCCTTCAATTCGTCGTACCCCTTCTCTCAGATTGCCGTCGTCGGCAAACGACTGGTTGGTCAGGGCTGCGACCCGGTTTTGTCACACTCCTCATTCGTCAGCGACTTGGAGCGCTCGCCCTCGCTGACGCTTCGGGTTACTTTGTTCGTCCACCTCGAAGAAATCGGAAAGGGACACGGCCATGTCACAGGGTGAAGAAGCGATCCAGGCGTTGCGTGAGGCGTTGCGGTTCTCGCCGGACAACGTGCCGTTGCGGACGCATCTGGCTCAGTCGTTGGCGGGCTTCGGCCGCTTCGACGAAGCCGAGCAGGAGTTTCGCGATGCTCTGTCCCGTGCGCCGCAGGATGCCTCGGTGAAAGTTGGACTGGCAAGTGTGTACGCGCAGCAAGGGAAGACGAGCCAGGCGCTGGTCATTGTCGAAGACCTGTGCCGCAAGAAAAACGCACCGGCGAAGGCGCATGTGCTGTACGCGAAGTTGCTGCTCGGCGAAGGAGACGTGCCGAACGCGGTCGCGCAGTACAAGCTGGGATTGGAGATCGATCCGTCGGCGGCCGATCAGTCGCTGGGTGCAAAGCTGGGTGTCGGCAGCGGCAATGACGAAGGTCCGGTCTTCGAAGGTCGCGTTCGCGAGTCGTGGGAAGGTGATCCCGGCGAGTTCTCGGCCGAGGTCGAACGACCGAAGATCACGTTTCGCGACGTCGGCGGCATGGACGGAGTCAAAGAGGAAATCAACGTCAAGATTCTGTACCCGCTCAAGCACGGCGACTTGTACAAGGCGTATGGCAAGACGGCTGGCGGCGGCATCTTGATGTACGGCCCGCCGGGATGTGGCAAGACGCATCTGGCTCGCGCGACCGCTGGCGAGATTGGGGCCGGGTTCATCTCGGTCGGCATCAACGACGTCTTGGAAATGTGGATCGGCAGCAGCGAGCGGAACCTGCACCAGCTCTTCGAGTCGGCTCGCAGCAATGCTCCGTGCGTGTTGTTCTTCGACGAAGTCGATGCTCTCGGCGGCCGTCGCAGCGACATGCTCAGCGGTACGGCGCGGCAGCTCATCAATCAGTTCCTGTCGGAGATGGATGGCGTCGAAAGCTCGAACGAGGGGGTGCTGGTCTTGGCGGCAACGAACGCTCCGTGGCATGTCGATCCCGCGTTTCGGAGACCGGGCCGCTTCGACAAAGTGCTGTTCGTCCCGCCGCCGGACGCACCCGGCCGAGCCGCCGTGCTGCGGATTCACCTGCAAGGCAAGCCGCAAGACAACATCGATGTGAACGACGTCGCCAAACGGACCGATTCGTTTTCCGGGGCCGACATGAAAGCGGTCATCGACTCGGCGATCGAACAGAAGCTGCGAGACGCAATCAAGACCGGCATCCCCTCGCCACTGACGACCAAAGACTTGCTGGCCGCGGCAAAGTCGCTGAAGCCGACGACGAAAGAGTGGTTCTCGACCGCTCGCAATTACGCTCTCTACTCCAACCAAGGGGGCACCTACGACGACGTCATCAAATACATGAAACTCCCATGAATCCACACCTGCAGCGTGCGCAAATGCTTGTCGGTCAGGCTCGATACGATCTGGCCGACCAAGAGCTTCGACAGGTTCTGGCGACCGAACCGAACAACGCGGTCGCGCTGGGGCTGTTGGCGATCTGTCTCGTCAAGCAAGAGAAGTACGACGAGGCCAAACAGGCGGCCGAGTCGGCGACGCAGCTCAGTCCCGATCAGCCGTACCCGCACTACGCGCGAGCGATCGTGCTCGACCAATGCAACCGGCTGGACGAAGCGGCCGATGCCGTCGGAATGGCGATCACGCTCGATCCGTATGACGCCGACTACTACGCGCTGCTGGCCAGTCTGCGGTTCCAACAACAACGCTGGAAGGAGACGCTTGAGACCGCCGAAGAGGGACTGTCGTTCGACCCGGAGCATGTCACCTGCATCAACCTCCGAGCGCAAGCGCAAGTGAAGCTCGGGCGCAAGGACTTGGCGACGGAGTCAATTGAATCCGCGCTGCAACACGACCCCGATGATCCGTACTCGCACGCGAATCTCGGCTGGGCCTTGATGGAGCAAGGAGACATCGAACGCGCGCTGCATCACTTCCGTGAGGCGCTGCGCCTGAACCCGGAACTCGAATGGGCTCGCATCGGCATCGTCGAAGGACTGAAGGCTCGCAACATCCTGTATCGCGGCCTGCTGAAGTTTTTCCTGTGGGGGACCAAGCTGAGCAGTCGTGCCCGTTGGGGATTGATGGTTGGCGGCTACTTCGGCCAACAGTATTTGATGGACCTCGCCGGCAAACATCCCGCTTGGGCACCGTGGATTTGGCCGGTCGTGATCGCGTACTTCGTCTTCGCGATGTCAACCTGGTGTGCCGCGCCGCTGTTCAACTTGTTGCTGCGGCTGGACAAGTTCGGAAAACACGCCCTCTCCCGCGAGCAGATCGTCACCGCCAATTGGGTCGGACTGTTTGTCGGCGGCGCAATCGTGTCGTTGATCGCGTACTTCGCCGGCTGGCACGATCTGGCCCACATCTTCGCTCTCTGGCTGATGCTGGTTGTCCCGCCGATTTCGTTCATCTTCCACTGCGAATCTGGATGGCCACGCTGGACGATGCTCGCCGCCACGGCGGCATTGGCGATCTGGTGCTTCTCGATGATCGGAATTTGGATCACCGTGGGATTTCTCGACGAGAAGCAGGACAAGAATCTGATCGTCGCCATGTTGCTGCCCTGCATCTGGCTGATGCGGAACTACGCGTACGCAGCGCTCGGTTCTCAATTCCTCGCCGCCGGCTTGGCGGGAGTCCAACAGAAGCGCTAACGCTTCGTCGGCGGCAACAGCCGTTCGTCTCCCGGCTCGAATCCTTTTTCTTCCGGAGTGTCACGAGTCAGCACCTGCCAACTGGCCCCGGTCTCTCGGAACGCCGAGAAGTCGGTCGGCGAGTACGACCATTCCAAGTTCGGCGTGTTGATCCGGCAACCTTTGAGTTCGTGCGACCACATCGCCGCATCGAGCACTCCGCTGACGAGCAACGTCCGCTCGACCGGATACGGCGTGCGACCCGTGCGGAAGAAATGCTGCACCGAGTGCGACAGCGCCTTGAACAAATTCCGATTCCCCCAAGGTCCGTTGAACATCGCCGTCGCCTGAATCTGTGGCTCGCCTTTCACGCGGCAGGCGAAGTTCCAGCGGTTCGAACTGGTTCCATACTTCAGCACCGTTCCCCGCAGTCCGTCGCGGTAGGTCACCAAGACTCCGTGAGACGGTTCGGTCGGGATGTCCCCCTTGCCGAGATTCTTGCCCAAGCCGCGCACCGGTTCGTTGAGCGTCCGTTCGGCCTGCATCGCGGCATCGGCGAGTTCGCGCGACCAGCGACCGTTCTTCGCCGCCTGCAACAAGGCTTCACCTTCCAGCAGTTCGACCGACGAGATCCCAGTCTCGCCGCCGCGACGAGCTTCGACGAACGATTGCAGCAGTTCGAGTCCGTGAAAGTCGTAGCCTTCAATCCCTCCACCGTGAATCGCGACTGCCTCTTCGATGTTGGCGCTCGCGGGGAGCGTGAGGCTCGGCCGGCGTGACGCCAGCGGCACCGAGCTCCCCGCCATCAGAGGAATGCCGCACGACCGAGCCACGTCGTACATCTGCTTCGCGTAGTCCCAGCGATACGACAAATGTTTGTCGTTGAAGATCGGCACGAATCGGTTCGACCGCTGCATCACACACACCTCGCGGTCGAAGAATTCCTTGCGCGGATACATCACCACGCCGCGGCTGTTGGTCGGATACTGGCCGTGCTCGACGATCGACAGCACTGCGTCGATGGCCAGCGTTCCCGTCCCTAACGTCATCGCGTCTTCGATGGTCGAGCACAGTGGGACGTTGAACCGTTTCGAAACGTCTCGCGCCATGTCCTCTTTCGGAAACTGATCCGCGTACAGCGACACGACTTCGACACCCGGATCGACCAGCTTGCCGTTGAACAAGTACGGCTTGAAGAAGTTCTCCAGAAAGTCATACGCGTGTGACCGAAACCGAAACTCGCTGAAGATCGCCGCGACGCGCGGACGTCGCGGCGGCTCGGCCGCCAGCGGAGTCCACCAACTCGAACCCAACGCCGCTGCCGAACCGATCAAAAATTGCCGACGGTTGAGTTCCGCTTTCATTGTGCCTCCAGTGCCTAGCTCACCAACGTCAAAGGATCTTCATGAGTCGCTCTCTGCGTCCCTCTGCGAAATCTGCGTTTCAATGTCTCGTTTTGGAAACGCAGATTTCGCAGAGGGACGCAGAGAAAACAAAAACAACTTGAGCGGTCAGTTCGCCAGATTTGCTCGCGTGACACGCAGCATGTTGAGGCCGAGAATCTTTTCGATCTGTTCGTCCGAGTAACCGCGCTGCACGAGGCCCACAGTAAACAGCGGCCAGTTCGTCCAAGCCAGCGACTTCGACTTCGGATACCGCTTCGCCTCCTCGGCACCCGGCAGAAAGGCGTCGTCCGGCCAGAGAGCCTCGTAGCGTGTCCGACGCTTCGCGCGTGTCGGAACTTTCTTCATTTCGACGGCATCGTTTCGCGAACGGTAGCCGATGTCGGTCCCGATGCCGACATGGTCGATGCCGAACTTCTTCACGATGTAATCGACGTGATCCAAGAGTGCCGCGATGTCGCCCGTCCGGCCGAGAAAATGCGGGATCGCACAAATGCCGACCAAGCCGCCGCCATCAACGATCGCCTGGATGACCTCATCAGGCTTCGCCCGGATGTGATGCTGCAGCGCCGCGCAGGTGGTGTGACTCGCGACCATCGGCCTCTTCGAGACCTGCGCCGCCTCGAGACTCGTCCGCCACCCGCTGTGAGCGACATCGACGATCACGCCAACCCGATTCATCTCCGCGACCGCCGCTCGGCCAAGATCGCTCAGCCCGCCATTCGCCGTCTCTGCGCAGCCATCGCCGAGCAAGTTCCGGCGGTTGTACGTCACATGCATCATCCGAATGCCGAGCTCAAAGAACGTGCGCACGTACCGCAGTTCGTCCGCGACCGAAACCGCATCACCGGTCAGTGGCATGCCGTTACCGGTGAAGTACAGACATCGCCGCCCCTGCTGCTTCGCCGTCACGATGTCATCCGGCGTGACCGCTTTGCCGACAACGTCTCGCAGATGATCGGTCGCGTAGGTGAATCGTGCGAGCCGCTTCAACAGACGCAGCGGCCCCGATCCTTCTTCCCCGGCGTTCTGAAACACGCACGTCACACCGGACGCTTCCCACGCCTGCAAATACTCCGCCCGTTCGGCCGCGTCGGTGACATACCGAGTCATCCGCATGTCCTCTTCGAGGTCTTGCAACTCAATGTCCGACGCCCCGGTCTTCACCGCTTCGGCCAGCCGATCCCCGTCGACGGCCGCATTCGGCGAGAACCCATACACGTCGAACACGACCGACTTCGCGTGCAATGCCAACCCATGCTCCAAGTCACGAGCGCTCGGCTTGAGCACTTCCATTCCCAGCAATCGCGCCTGCTCGATCACATCGTTGGGGGTGGGATCGGCAGACAATCCGTTGCGAGCGGCAACTACGAAGCTCGAAGCAGCCAATGCCAGAAAGTCTCGGCGGCCAACTGATTGCAAGAACTTGGTCATGGACTGCCTCAGTGAACTGTGACGATCGAGTCGATCACCTCCCAATTGACGACGCTCCCGCACTGCGCATCCTCGTCTCTTTCGGTGGCGTGATGAGTTGGATGTGTTCGCGGCCGAGGAGGTCGTTGAGGGATGATTGCAGGTCGGCGTTGCAGCTCACTTTGAATTGGCTGGGAGTGCTGAGGACGAAGCGGAAGTGTTGCGAGGGGTCGTTCTGGTCGGGGGTGTCCACGATCAGGATGACGTCGGTTTTGCCGGGGTGGTTTTCGAGGATCTGTTTGGCTCGGGTCATCTCACGTTCGCCGTGCAGGCCGCGTTTGAAGTTAATCGCGATTTGGGTTGTGAAGTTCTTGTCGGCCTCTTCAACGGTGAAGAGTTGGTTGACGATCAGGTTTGGCTCGCGGCTGCGGCGATCGACTTTGCCTTTGAGGAACACGACCGCTTCGGGCTGCACTTTGTCGCCGAGGCGGGCGTAGTCTTCGGGCCACATGATGCAGCGGACGATGCCAGTTGGGTCTTCGAGGTCGAAGTTGACGTATTTCGAATGTCCGTTGCGGCTGGGCTTTTTCGTTTGAGCCTTCTTAATGCTGCCGATCATGCCGGCGACGAGCACTTCCGTGCCGTCTTCCAAATCGCCGAGCAGTTTGTTGTCGTGAGTCGTGTGCTTCGAGAGCTTGTCGGCGACTTGCGTCAGCGGGTGGCTTGTCAGAAAGAAGCCGAGCACCTCTTTCTCGGCCGAGAGTTTCTGCGAGTGCGTCCAGTCGGCCGCTTCCGGCAGATTTCCGCCTGCCTGCGAGGCTGGCTCATTCGGGGCGGGTTCATCGTCGCCGCCGAAGAGGGATTTTTGGCCGCGCTGCTTGTCCTTTTGCCGAGCGGCGGCTCCGGCGACCGCTCGTTCGACGGCGGCCGTGTGTTGTGCTCGGTTGGGGCCGAGCGAATCGAGTGCTCCGGCTTTGATCAGGATTTCGAGCGTCGCCTTTTGCAGAACCTTCGGGTCGAGGCGTTCGGCGATGTCGAAGATGTCTTTGAACGGGCCGTTGGCAGTGCGCTCGGCGACGATCGCTTTGACGGCCGCTTCGCCGACACCTTTGATCGCGGCCATGCCGAAGCTGACTCGGCCTTCATCGACGACGGCGAACTCGGTGTCTGACGTGTTGATGTCGGGCGGGACGATCTTGATACCCATGCGACGCGCGTCGTCGGTGTGTTCCGAGATGCGGTCGGTGTCTTCCATGCCGCACGTCAGCAACGCGGCCATGAACTCGGCGGGGTAGTGAGCTTTGAGGTACGCGGTCTGGTACGAGACGGCTCCGTAGGCGGTTGAGTGGCTCTTGTTGAAGCCGTAGCCCGCGAACTTCTTGATCAGCTCGAACAGGTCGATCGCGACCTGCTGATTGACGCCGCGCTGGACGGCTCCTTTGACGTATTCGTCGTAGTAGCCGGCGATGATCTTTTCTTTTTTCTTGCTGATCGCCTTGATGCACTTGTAGGCGTCGGCCAGTTCGATGCCACCAACGCGGTTGAGAATCCGCATGACCTGCTCTTGGTAGACCATGACGCCGTAGGTCTCTTCGAGCACCGCGTCGACCAGCGGATGCACCTTCGCCGGCGGCTTGCGGCCGTGCTTCACGTCGACGTAGTCCATGACCATGCCACCCTCCAGCGGGCCGGGTCGGTACAACGCGGAGGTCGCGATGATGTCGGCGAACTTGTCGGGCTTCATCTTGGTCAGCAGGTCGCGGATGCCGCCGGATTCAAACTGGAACACGCCCTTCGTTTCGCCGCGTTGCAGCAGTTCGAAGGTTTTTTGATCGTCGAGCGGCAGCTTGATCGTGTTGATGATCTCACCGCGATGCTTGCGGACGTTTTGCACGGCTTTGTGCAAGATCGTCAGGTTTCGCAGGCCCAAAAAATCCATCTTCAGCAGGCCGGCCTTCTCGACGTGCGGGCCGTCCCATTGCGTGATGACGTCCTCTTTGCCGCTGATGGTTTGCAGCGGGATGTAATTGTCGATGGGAGCGTCGCTGACGACGACGCCCGCCGCATGTGTGCCGACGTTGCGAGTCAGCCCCTCCAGCTTTTGCGCAATGTCGAGCAGCTTTTTGATTTCGGGGTCGGAGCCGTAAGCCTCCTTCAAGTCGGGCGACTGCTCGATCGCGTCCTTGAGCTTGATGTTAAGTTCTTCGGGCACCGCCTTCGCGATCTGATCGACACGAGCCAACGGGATGCCGAGTGCTCGGCCGACGTCGCGGATCGCGAGCTTCGCCTTGAGCGTGCCGAACGTGCCGATCTGACAGACGTTGTCGATGCCGTATTTGGCCTTCGTGTAGTCGATGACTTTTTGTCGGCCGTCGCGGCAGAAGTCGATGTCGATATCGGGCGGCTCGGTACGGCTGGCGTCGAGGAACCGCTCGAACAGCAAGTCGTACTCCAGCGGACAGACGTGGCTCAGGCCCAGCAGGTACGCAACGATCGCACCGCACGCGCTGCCGCGAGCACCGCACGGGATGTCGTTCTCCTCGGCGAACCGAACGAAGTCCCAGACGATCAGGAAGTAGCTCGAATAGCCCATCTTCTCGATCGTCGCGAGTTCCAAATCGAGCCTAGCTCGAATCGCGTCGGTGACGTTGTCGCCGTATCGCACTGACAACCGTTCTTCGCACAATTTGCGGAGGTACTGTGTGTCGGTCAGATTGTCGGGAGCCGTGAACCTGGGATAGTGCTTCGGATTCTTTTCGAGTTCGATGTCCACGCGGTCGGCGATGAGCTGCGACTGCTTGACCGCTTCCTCGAAGCCGGGAAACGCCGCGTACATTTCCTCCGGCGTGCGGACGTAGAACTGATCGCAGTCCATCCTCATCCGCTTCTCGTCATTGACCGTCGAGCGCGTGCTGACGCACAGCAACACGTCGTGAGCAGCGGCGTCCTCCTTGTTGAGGTAGTGTGCATCGTTCGTCGCGACCAGCGGCAGTCCGTACTGCCGAGCCAGATCGACCGTCGGGTCCATGCACTGCTTCTGGATGTCGAGGCCCGCGTTCTGAATCTCCATGTAGAAGCGGTCGCCGAACGTCGCGATGTACCACTCGATCAGCTTCTTGGCCTCGTCCATCCGGTCGCCGAGAAGATACTGCGACAGTTCCGACGCCGCGCAGCCGGACAGACAAATCAGCCCCTCGCTGTGAGCCTTCAGAATCTCCTTGTCGATGCGCGGCCGGTAATAAAAGCCTTCGAGAAACGCCATCGACGCCAGCTTCACGAGGTTGAAGTACCCCGCCTTGTTCATGGCGAGCAGCGTGAGATGAAAGCTGGCCTCTTTCATCTTCGTCGCCCCGCGATCGCGGCGATTTCCGGGAGCGATGTACGCTTCGTAGCCAACGATCGGCTTGACCCCTTCGGACTTGCAGAGGTTGTAGAACTCGAACGCGCCGCACAGATTCCCATGATCGGTGATGGCGACGGCGTTCATCCCCTCGGCCTTCACTTTGGCCACGAGGTCCGGCAACCGGTTCGCTCCATCGAGCATCGAAAACTGCGAATGGCAATGCAAATGAGCAAACGGACGCGGCGCGGACATGAGCGGCTCCCTCCCCTGTTCGTAGTCCCGCCTTCAGGCGGACAAATCTGCCGGGAGTTTAGTTCGCCGAGAACCGAGTCGCACGTCAGGCGAAAAGCCGCTCAATCGGCTGCGCCTCGAAGACCGGATACGGTCGGCCGGTTGCATCGTGCCACACGGCCTCGGACGGGATTCCGAGTGCCTGATAAATCGTGGCGGCGAAGTTCTCCGGTTTCTGCGGATCGGTTGTGGGATAGGCACCGCTCGAATCGGTCGCTCCGATGATGTTGCCGCCGCGCACTCCGCCGCCGGCAAACAATGCGGTTTGGACGGGCCCCCAATGATCGCGGCCGGAGGTCTTGTAGATTTCTGGAGCGATGTGGCTGATGCGCGGAGTACGGCCGAACTCGCCCGCCATGACCACCAACGTGCTGTCGAACAGACCGCTCTCCTGCAGGTCGTCAAGCAGTGCGGAGACGGCGAGATCGGTCGGTGGGAACAAGAAGTTCTTCAGCATCGGAAAATTGTTGCCGTGCAAATCCCAGCTTCCGAAGTTGCCGAGATTCACTTGCACCATGTTGACCCCGGCCTCGACCAATCGGCGAGCCATCAGCAGCGACCAGCCGAAGGAGTTGTCGCCGTAGCGTTCAAGGATTTTCGGATCGGCCTTACGGACATCGAACGCTTCTCGCACTTTGGAATCGGCCATCAGCGAAATGACCGACTGCCGAATGCGGTCGTAGCCGCCGACGGATGCGGTCTCTTCGAGATACCGCTGCTGTTTTTCGACGATGTCCAAAATGTCGCGCCGTTCGCGGAATCGCGGCGCAAGGACCCCTTCGGGCAGCGTGAGATTCGGTACTTCAAACCGCCAATCCAATTTGTCGGCTTGCTCTCCCTTGTGCAGATTGAAGAGATACTTGGGAAACGCGCCCGAATACGAGTGATAGGCGTGCGGCTTGTCGGTTGCTTCGATGAACCACGGTTCGTGCTTGTTGCCCAGCAGACCGGCGAATTGACCGGAAAATACTCCTGAGTTCGAGTGATACATTTTCTCCGGCAACACGACGCTGGGAGGCAGATGATTGCGTCGCACGGACGTGGCTCCCGCAATCGCCGCGATGCTGGGGGCATCAATCGACTGCGGTTTCATCGAGCGATACGTCGGCGGCACAGCCGACTTGCCAGTCAGCATCATGTAGGTCGCCGCATCGTGGCCGTTGTTGTTGTGCGTCAGCGAGCGGACCAACGCCCATCGGTCGCTCCGCTGAGCGAGTAGCGGCATGTGTTCGCAAATTTGAATCCCAGGCGTCCGAGTTGCTATCGGATTGAACTCCCCTTTGAAGTCAGTCGGTCCTTCCGGCTTCATGTCGAACGAGTCGTGCTGCGAAAGTCCTCCAGTCATAAAGATGTAGATGACCGCGGGATGCCGAGTCGTACCCGCTCCACTCTCGGCCGCGCGAGCACGCCAGCTAGCGACATCAACACTCGACAATCCCAGCAATCCAAGCGACCCGGCTTGCAAGACTGCTCGACGCGCGATCGGCTGTGAAGCCAGGGAAAGGGCAGATCGTCTCATCACAGAACCTCCTCGGCGCGGCCGATTCATTCGAGCAAGATGATACGAATACCCGCATCGGAGACCAAACCCGATTTGGCTTCGGTGGCCACATTGATTCAATCGGACGTCTCAGTCCAGTATCTCGCGGACGACATCGCCATGCACGTCGGTCAGGCGAAAATCGCGGCCGGCGTAGCGGTAGGTCAGTTGCTCGTGATCGAAGCCCAGCAGGTGCAGGATCGTCGCGTGCAGGTCGTGGATGTGGACTCGGCCTTCGACCGCGTTCCAGCCAAGTTCGTCAGTCGCTCCGTGAACGTAGCCCGGTTTGACGCCGCCGCCGGCGAGGCACATCGAGAAGCCGTAGTGATTGTGATCGCGGCCGTTGGGTGTGCGTGAAACTCCCGGAGTCGGAATCTCGACGGTCGGTGTGCGACCGAACTCGCCGCCGAAAATGACCAGCGTGCTATCGAGCATTCCGAGCTGCTTCAGATCGCGGAGCAACGCGGCGATCGGCTGATCGCATTCCTTCGCGAGATCACGGTGGTTCGATTCAAGATTGTCGTGTGCATCCCACGGCTGACCTGCTCGCTGCCAGATCTGCACGAATCGCACGCCCCGCTCCAGCAACCGCCGAGCGATGAGCAGTTGCCGGCCGTAGGTCGTATCGCCGTACATCTGGCGCATGGCTTGCGGCTCGCGAGTCACGTCGAACGCCTCGGTCGCTTCCGTCTGCATCCGATACGCCAGCTCGAACGACTGGATGCGTGCTTCGAGCTGCGCGTCGCCGGGCCGACGACTCAAGTGCCGGTCGTTGATCTGCCGCAGCAAGTCGAGTTGCTCGCGTTGTCGTCCCGGCAACAAGAAATCGTTGCGGATGTTCTCGATCAACTTCTCTGGCTGAGTATGCTGCGAGTCGATGTACGTCCCTTGAAACGCTCCCGGCAAAAACGCCGAACGCCAGTTCTGACCCGCTGTCGCCGGATATCCGCCGGGGCACATCACAACGAAGCCCGGCAGGTTTTGATTCTCGGTTCCCAGGCCGTAAGTGACCCACGCCCCCATGCTCGGCCGAGCTTGCCGGCCGTCGCCGCAGTTCATCAGCAGATACGACGGCTCATGATTCGGCACGTCGGCGTACATCGAGCGGATCACGCAGACGTCGTCGATGTTGTCTGCAATGTTCGGAAACAGCTCGCTGACGTCGATCCCGTTCCGGCCATGCTTCGCGAACTTAAACGGCGATCGGAACGCGGCACCGGTCTTCCGCTCGGTGCGCTGAGAGGTCGGCAACGGCTGACCGTGATACTTGTCGAGAATCGGTTTTGGATCGAACGTATCGACGTGCGAAACACCTCCGTTCAAAAAGAGATGAATCACTCGCTTCGCCTTCGCCGCGAAGTGCGGCGGCTTCGGAGCCAACGGATGCGTGGTCGTCCCCTCTGCACGCGCCGACTCGCCGTGCAACAGGTCCGCCAGACCGAGCATTCCCAGCCCCAGCCCCGACCGGCTCAGCATTTCACGGCGTGTCCACATGCGAAGTTCTCCGTCAATCCGTTGAGGCAACGATTCCTGCGAACGTAGCTGCCTCGCTCCCGCGAGGCAGAGCAACATCTGGTTGGCACCAATTCTGGCGTACGCTTTTCGTGTTGGAGGGTCGTTCATATCAGCTCCGCCTCGCGGGAGCGAGGCGGCTACGTTCGCATCAATCCACAAACAGGAACTCATTCGAGAGCAGCAAAGCCTGAAGGTATTCCTGCCACCGCGTGAGATGCGGCGTTGATTCCGCAACTGCGTCGTCTTTCATCCCCACGAACTTCTCGCCGAGTGCGATTTCTTCCGGCTCAGCCGCTCGGCCGAAGAGAATTCGATGGACGGCGTCGATTCGCTTTTCCAACGATTCGATGCGTGCGAGGTCCGGTCGAGCGGCCAAGTTCCGAGCCTGTTCCTGCATGAACGGGCTGTTCATCAAGAACAGCGCCTGTTGCGGGACCATCGTCAGATGCCGTTGTGGACTGCTGGCATCCGGCGGCGCGAAGTCGAACGCTCGCAGGACGCTCGGCAAGTTCTGTCGGTCAATGAAGCCGTAGACCGCTCGACGAGTCGAGAACGGCGGTGTCGTCTGATTCATCGCCGGTCCACCCATCGTCAGGTCCAGCTTCCCAGAGTCCGCGAGCAACGAATCACGCAACGATTCCCAATCGAGCCGCTGGCGATTCATTTTCCAGAGCAGTTTGTTCTCCGGATCGAGCTCTCGTTCGCGGCTCGGTTCGTCACGACTCGATTGCTGATACGCAGAAGACAGCATGATCCGTCGATGCAGCGTCTTGATCGACCATCCGTCGGCCATGAAGTGCCAGGTGAGATGGTCGAGCAGTTCGGGATGAGTCGGTGGATCGCCGCGCAATCCGAAGTCGCCGGGTGTGCGGACAATGCCGGCTCCGAAGTGATGTAGCCAGACCCGGTTGACCAGCACTCGCGCGCTCAACGGGTTGTTTCGATCGGCGATCGCGCGGGCCAGCTCCAAGCGTCCGCTGCCGTTCTGAAACGGCTGTCGCTCGCCGCGAGTCAGCGCTTCCAGAAACTGCCGAGGCACGACAGCTCCCGGATTGCTGGCGTTGCCGCGGACGAAGACGCGCGGGGTCACGGGGACGGCCGCGTCGATCAGGACGTGCGCGTGCGGAGCGGCCCCAGCCGAGGCGACCCAGTCTTCGACCTGTCGCTGCTGATCGTGAAGCTGATTCTGCGTCGTCGTGTCGACGAACAGAAATTCCTCGACTTCCGTCAGCCGGATCACCGACGGTGACTCGTCGCCGAAGACCAATTGCCGCAGTTCCTCCCGGTCTGCATCGGCGAGTTGCTTGGTTGTTGGATCAGCCTTGATCGTTTCAAGCCAGCGAGCTTCCGCCTGTCGAAACAGCTCACCGAATCGAGTGGCGACATCGGCCAGATTGCTAGGCGGCGCGTCGGCCAACGCATGCACGACGAGCGAGTTCAGTCGCTGCTTAGGATCGGGCGCGTCGCGCCACTTCGCGATCACCGTACGAGCTTTCGCGGCGAACTCGTCCGGTGTCGACTCCGATAGCTTCGCTAGTGCGTGCCACGGCGCAAGCACCGGATGATGCCGCTTGCGAGTCTGCTCCAGCAGTTGTCCCCAGCGCTGAGTCATCACGGGGTTCAAATCCTTCGAGGCGTCAATCAGAAACATGACCGCCAGGAAGTTGGCTTGAAGCTGCTCCTTCTGAGCCGCCAGCAGGTACTCGCCTGCACGTTCACGAGCCGACTTCTCCAGCTTGGTCTGCTGCGTCCGCAGGAACTGCTGCAATTGGTCGGTGCGCCGCTGCAACTCTTTCAAGTACGCCTCGTGCCGAGGTCGCTCGGCGACCGGCACGATCAGCGGCGGGACGTGTGGCTCGAGCGAACTCGCGAAGACGCCGTGCAGCGAGTAGTAATCGCGGGTCGGTATCGGGTCGAACTTGTGGTCGTGACACCGAGCACACGACACCGTCAGCCCCAGCAGCCCGCGCGTCACCACGTCGATCCGGTCGTCGATGATGTCGTTCTGGCTATTGAGGAACCGCTGCCCCAACGTCAGAAACCCCATCGCCGCCAGCGGACGGGGATCGTCCCCCAGTTCAAGCTGATCCGCCGCCAGTTGCTGCACGACGAATTTGTCGAACGGCAGATCCTCGTTGAACGCGCGGATGACGTAATCGCGGTACGTCCACGAGGACGGATAATTCGGATTGTCCTTCAACCGCACATAGCCCTTCGTGTCCGAGTACCGCGCCACATCGAGCCAATGCCGTCCCCAACGCTCTCCATATCGCGGTGACGTCAGCAGCCGATTCACAACCTTCTCGAACGCGTTCGACGATTCATCCGCTTCAAACGCCGTGACCTCTTCGGGCGTCGGCGGCAGTCCATGCAGATCAAACGTCGCGCGGCGAATGAGCGTGCGACGATCCGCCGGTGGACTCGACCTGAGTCCCGCAGCCTCTAGCCGAGCCAGCACGAACGCGTCGACTTCGTTTCGGATCTGAAATTTGGTCCGCCGCAGCGGATGAGATTTCAATTCCGGAACCGCCGGCTTCGTCACCGGCTGAAACGCCCAATGCGTCTTGCTCCGTTCCGAGATGCTGCCGCCGTCCTCAGCGACTCCCGCCGGCCAGACCGCGCCGCTCTTCACCCAGGCTGTCAGCGACTCGATCGCCCGATCAGGCAGCTTGTTCTTGGGAGGCATCTTCGTCGAACCGCTGTGACGAACGACCTCGATCAGCTTGCTCTGTTCGACATCACCGGGGACGACCACAAGGCCGTTCTCGCTCCCCTTTCGCAAGCCTGCGGCCGAATCAAGCCGCAATCCAGCTTCTTGCTTCTTGGGACCGTGACAGCCGACGCAATGCTCGATCAGGATCGGGCGGACGCGGTTCTCGAAAACGGTCGCGGCGTCGTCAGCGGCGGCGAGGTTCGAAACAAAGACGAACAGCCATGCGATGACCATTCTCATTCGAAGCGCTCGATTTGGCATTGCGCTTTCGCCCCAAAGGGGCAGCAATAAGCCAGCCCAGGGCAACGCCCTGGGTACAGTTTCCTCGGTGTCGTCCGTAGCCCTGAAAGGGCGAGACTTGTGACACATGCGAGCGAGTTTCGCCCTTTCAGGGCTTTGGATTTCGTTAGATCTGCCTACCCAGGGCGTTGCCCTGGGCTGGCTTATTGCTGCCCCGTTGGGGCGTAACCACAGATGCGCAACTTCAATACTGACGCTCCGGGTGAATGGTGCCATCACGCCAGCACCTCTTGGACGACGTGGCCGTGCACGTCGGTCAGGCGAAAATCGCGGCCGGCGAAGCGGAAGGTTAGGCGTTCATGGTCCAGGCCCATCAGGTACAGGATCGTCGCGTGCAGATCGTGCATCGTGCAGATGTTCTCGACGGAGTGCATGCCGAGGTCATCGGTCGCTCCGTAGATCGTCCCACCGCGCACGCCCGCTCCGGCCAGCCACACCGAAAATCCTTCGGGATGATGATCGCGGCCGTCGCGGCCGGCCGAATGCGGAGTGCGGCCGAATTCACCGGCCCAGACGATCAGCGTCTCGTCGAACAAGCCGCGCTGTTTGAGGTCGGTGATCAAACCACCGATCGCCTGATCGGTGTCGAGCGCGTTCTTCTCGTGACCCGCTTTGAGATTGCCGTGCTGATCCCAAGTGCCGTTCGACGCACCGGGGGGGCAAGTGATCTCGACGAACCGCACGCCCGATTCGATGAGCCGGCGTGCTCGCAAACACTGGATGCCGTACAGCCGCTGGGACGGCACTTTCGAGTCGAGTCCGTAAAGTTGCTGCGTCGCTGCGGACTCGCGGCTGAGGTCCAGCACGTCCGGCACAAGTGATTGCATCCGATACGCCATCTCGTAGTTCTTGATCGCTGACTCGACCGCGTCATCAACCCCCAGCGTGCGCGAGAACAATTCGTCTTGTCCTCGCAGCAGCGAGAGTTTTGCTTGCTGAATCCGCGAGCTCTTATCGGCCGGCGTCAGGTTATCGAGCGGGATACCATCCGCGTTGAGCAGCGTCGCTTGCTGATTCGCCGGCAGAAAACCGCTGGAATAGTTCTCGAGTCCGCCACATGGGACGACGCCAAAACTCAGCACGACGAAGCCGGGCAGATTGCGACTCTCGCTGCCGAGACCGTAGTTGACCCACGAACCGAGGCTCGGCCGGCCAGCGTTGTTCGAGCCGGTGTGCAGAAACAGCACACCGGTCGAATGAATCGGCAAGTCCGCCTTCATCGAGCGGATCACGGCGAGGTCATCGGCGTGCGCCGCGATGTGTGGAAACAAACTGCTGATCGGCATCCCGCTGTCACCGTGTTGCCGAAACGGCCACGGACTCTTGAGCCACTGCCGATTTCCATTCGCCGTTGGGTTCTTCGATTCCAGAAACGGCTTGCCGTCCAATTCGTCCAGCTTCGACTTTGGATCGAACGAATCGACATGCGACACGCCGCCGTCCATGAAACAGAAAATGACGTGCTTGGCCTTTGTCGGAATGTGGGGAGTGGACTCAGCGCTCAGACCGTTCTCCGCCAACAGCCCAGCCAGCGCGAGGGTTCCGAATCCGTTCGCAGTCGACTTCAAAAAGTGACGCCGACTTCTCGGAGTGGGCAGTCGCCCCGGACAGTTCGGACTGAGCTGAGTTTTCATGGCGAAGTTCTCAATTTCGAATCTCGCATGTCATCAATGATTCGCTTGCAATTCGAGCCGGAAAGGCCCCGTTTCTTGATCTGAATGACCGGATGCACTCCGAGGCCATTTGAAAAGTGGTTCTTTCTTCCGTAGCCCGACCCCTTGTGGGTCGGAGGATTTGATTTTCCTGAGGAATTGACGCTCATTCAAAATCCTCCGACCCACAAGGGGTCGGGCTACGGGCTTTTCGGATAGCCTCTTTGAGGCAAGCCGGGCCACCGATGTACTTCCAAAAGTTCATGCCGGATTGATCCTACTGCCGGGACTCAGCAATCCGTTTCCATCAAATTCAATCAAACAAGCCGCTGACCGACTCGTTGCGGTGGATGCGGCGGATGGCTTCGCCGAGGAGTGGGGCGACGGTGACTTGGCGCAGGTTGGGAAGCAGCTTGTCGCCGAGGATCGGCAGCGTGTTGGTAACGACGATCTCTTTGATCGGCGCTTCGCGCAAGCGGCCGACAGCGGGACCGCAGAGGACCGCGTGGGTCGCGCCAACGTAAATCTCGGACGCGCCGTGAGCCTTCGCGACGTTGACCGCTCCGACAATCGAGCCGGCGGTCGTGATCATGTCATCGAACAGCAGCGCGATCTTGCCGTCGATCGGGCCTCCGATCAGGTTGGCTTGCTTGGTTTCGGTCGCGCTGTAGCGCCGCTTGTCGACGATGGCCAACGAGCCGCCGATGTTCTCTTGGTGCTGCAATGAGCGTTTGATGCTCCCCTCGTCCGGGCTGATGATGACTAGTCTGTCTTTTGGAATCTTCAGCGACTGAAAGTAGCCATCCAGCGTCTTCGAGGCATACAGGTGATCGACCGGGCAATCGAAGAAGCCTTGAATCTGCGCGGCGTGCAGATCGACGCAGAGGATGCGGTTGGCTCCGGCTTTGGTCAGCAGATTGGCGACGAGCTTCGAAGTGATTGGCACTCGGCCGGCGTCCTTGCGGTCCTGTCGAGCGTAGCCGAAATACGGAATGACGGCGGTGATTCGCTCGGCACTGGCTCGCACGCAGGCGTCGATCAGGATCAGCAACTCCATCAGGTTTTCTTGAGCGTTCGGCCCCGTCGGCTGGATGAGAAACACGTCGCGGCCGCGAATGTTGTGCTCAAGCTGCACGAAGATTTCGCCGTCGGGAAAGTTGGAGATTCCACACGGTCCCAGCGTCAGGCCGAGATAGTCGGCGATCTCTTGAGCGAGGGCGCGGTGTGCTCGCCCGCTGATCAATGTCAGGTGGTCGTACATGCGCAAAATCGCTCCGATCAGGGGTGAGAAATGAACTCGACAGCAGCCAAGCCTGGACGGGTCGAGGGGCATTTCAGTCGTCTCGCGCGCAGCTTGTCAAGCAGTCGGAAGCCGCGAACGTTGTCGTCTCGCAAGATGGCAGCGAGCGACTCAGTGAATCGTTGTCGTGCATCTTTTCGAGAGGGTCACTCTTCTTGCGTGTCTTCCCCGGGCCCTTCGACAGACTCAATTGGCGGATTGGCTCCCGCTCCGACAAACACCCGGACCGAGTAGCTGCGAAAAATTCCCGACCAGGTGTAGGTTTCGAGCGTTCGTGCGCCATACGGGTTGGCTCCGGCTGGATTGGAGACGAGCTGGGGACTCCCTTGCACAGGGATCTTGCCGAATTCGGACTTCAACAATTCGACGTCTTCACCATTGGCTCGGATCGCCGCACGCCAAGCGTCGGAAGTGGCCTGAGCCGCGTGCTTGGATCGGAAGTCCAGCAGCGCGAGCACCAGTAACACGGCCAACCCACCGAACACAACTCCGCGAATGATCCAGTCGCGAGTCGCTGACTTCGTGTCCTTTGCAGTCTTTGATTTGGCCATGACTGGTCCTCTAAAGTGAGTGGTGATGAAAGAACTCATCGTGATCTCATCCCCTCCACCTCGACGTGTCAAACATCGCCGCCAAACTTTCTGAGACAATCGTCTGCACGCGGCACACTTGGATGTCCGCAACCATTGGACCCTGTCGATGCCTCGGCTCTTCGTTGGGAACTTTCATTTTGAGCAGGAACTGACGGCGGTTGCCGGTTGGCATCCGTCGGCGGCCTTGTGGCGAATTTTGGCCGAACGAGCCGCGTCTTGGATTTCGCTCGCGGAAGATGGCGATCGGATTTGGACGCCGGAGCCGATCGCCGAGGACTACTGGCATTCACTCGCGAGGCAAGGTCTACCGCGCGTGCGCGGAGTCGTTGATCTGGACTCTGCCGCCAGGGATGTCCACCAGGTGGTCCCTTGGGGATGGTCGGCGCGGACTCGAGCGATCAGTGGCACGACCGCTCAGCCGAGCGATTCGTCTGTGAGACAAGGGAACTCGCGGGAGTGGTCCTTCGCCGTGGAACACGAGTTCGGTGTTGCTCCGGTCGGAGCGGCGCGGGTCGAATGCCTGGAAGACCTTACGGAAGCCGTCCGTCGTTCGGCCAGTGAATTGGGCGAGTCGGTCGCCGATCACGCGTGGGTCGTCAAAGCGAATTTCGGGATGGCCGCGCGCGAGCGGTTGCTGGGCCGCGGACTGGATTTCACTCCGGCTCAAAAAACCTGGCTGAGTCGGCGACTGGATTCCGACGGAGCCGTCTTCTTTGAGCCGTGGCTGCAACGCCGCGCGGAAGTCGGTGTTCAATGGTCACTGCCGCCGCTGGGTCAGGGCGAGCCGAAATTGGAAGGAGTCACGCCGCTGCTGTGCGATTCGCAGGGAGGCTATCGTGGCAGCGAATTCTCGCTCGACGCAAGCATCCCGCGCGAGTGGCAACGCGCGGTCGAAGTCTGCGAGCAAGTGGCGAAGCGACTTCAATCACTTGGCTACTTCGGACCGCTCGGAATCGACGCCGCGATCTACGAGGATGCTGCGGGGATTGAGCACGTTCGGCCGCTGCAAGACATCAACGCAAGATTCACGATGGGACGCCTGGCACTCGGCTTCCGTCGGCTGCTGCGAAGCGGCGAACGCGGGATCTGGCGACATGGACGATCTGCGGAACTGACTCCGCCCACGACTGTCGAGGCCACTCGCGAGATCGACCTGACGCCTCCGCTGGTCGGCGGAATCCCTCCGACGCATGCGGCGTGGCTGCACATTCGCGGGGGCGAGCGGCAGGGCGTCAGCCCTCCGAGATCATCTCGATCGAATCACTCGGAGGGCTG
>SYJG01000465.1 GCA_005798445.1 Planctomyces sp. | reverse complement strand
GATGTCTTGCCCCGTCCATTTCCTGTCCCGTACTGTCGTTCCATGGTGGTTCCTCCGTTCTTGACTTGAACTTCCATCGGGGAACGTAATCCCCGACGGAGGAACCGCCTACTTCTTCAACTATCTCAGGGACATCTTCATCACGCTGACGATGGATCGTTACTCGCACGTCGGATTGCTCGACATGAACACAGCGTTGGAGTCACTCCCGACAATCGCCGCACCTGACTCGCAAACAATGCGAGCGACCGGCACTGACGACGTTTCGGATTTTGGTTGCACAAATGGTTGCACACGCCCTCCCGAAATCACCCATTCTCAACCGATTTCAACTGGCCTGATGCCCACTGATTCGACGGCGGACCGGAAACGACAAAACCCTCAAATTTCCGCAGAAAATGAGGGCTTCGAGGGAGTGAAGGTGCCGGGACTCGAACCCGGGACCTACGGATTAAAAGTCCGTTGCTCTACCAACTGAGCTACACCTCCAGCGTCAACCGTGGGCTGGCTGACAGGAGGGGCGGAGTGTGGTGGTCGAGTCGGTCAGCGTCAAGCAACGATAGAGACGTCGTGGTGGTGATTGCTGTCCATGAATTGCGGGCTATTCTCTGAGTGATCTTGGTTTTGTGGATGCACTCAGGTGGTGTCGGGGGTGGTCATGAAATTGTCACTGTCGGTGCGGATCGCGGAGGCTCCCTGCAAGACAAAACTCAACGTTCCATTTCGTGATTTGGTGCAGTTGGCGGCCGATTTGGGTTACGGAGCAATCTGCATGCGAGCTAGCGCGGGAGGACTTGCGACTCCGCGCAATGAACTCGATCGGATACGCGGCGAGGTTGAACACGCGGGGCTTAGCGTGTCGATGGTCACAGCAGACAGCGACGTGCCCCTGAACAACGAGCACGGGCCGGACAGTCTGAAAAACATTGGACCGAGTCTCGATGTGGCGGCTGCGTTGGGATGCGATTTAATCCGCGTCTGTTTGAAGAACGAAGCGGACATTGAAACCGCTCGGCGCGCGGCGGACGAGGCGGCGCAGCGCGGGATTCGGCTGGCACATCAGTGCCACACGACGACGTTGTTCGAGACGGTGGATCGTACACTGGTTGTCCTCGACCGAATCGGCCGGTCAAACTTCGGTTTGATTTACGAACCAGCCAACTTGATGCTGTGTGGCGAGCCGTATGGGTTGGAAACTCTGCGGCGGTTCGAGCCGCATTTGATGAATGTTTACGTTCAGAATCATCGAGTCGATCCGGCTGGGCCGGTCGAGCTGGAAACTTGGTGCCTGGGTGTGCGTCGATTTCATCACATTCCGATTTGGGAACCGGGTGGTGTCGATTTTCCAGCGGTGATCGCTGCACTCCGGCAAATCGGCTACCAGGGATTCGTCACGATCCACCAAGCCTACGCCGAATTGATGGGTCCGCGTGATGCGGCGGTACGGACCGCCGAGTACTTGCGGAGTCTCGGCGGGATCGAATGACATCGGGTAGAATCGGATTGCTTGCCCGACCTCTGGGGGTACTTCGCTGATGTCGCAACGTGCCATTATCTTGAGCTTGGATCAAATCAGCCGCCGTTGTCTGGGTTGCTACGGGCATGAATGGATCGAGACTCCGAATTTCGATCGGTTGGCATCGCGAGGCGTCGTGTTTGATCAATGCTTCTCATCGCCGGCCCCAGAGTTTGAATTTCGTGACGCAGCGAGGAGTTTGTGCAATGATTTTTGCGACGAAGGCATCGTCGTTCGACAGTTGCGTGAATCGCCTGCGGGCGAAACGGACGAGTTCGCTGAGACGGCTTTTGGTCAATTGATGACTGCGGCCGAGCACGCATTGGTCGAATTGAGTTGTGACCGGACCGCTTCTTGGATGTTGTGGCTGGAGTCGTCTGGGATCGGCTGGCCTGGTCTTGCGACGTCGCAGTTCGTGGAGCTGTATGCCGACGAACTTGATGACGATGACGTGTCGGAAGTATTGGCAGCGATTCGGGAAATCGAAGTGGCCTACGCCGCGATGCTGACTCAATGTGATCATTCGCTGGGCCGCTTGTTGGGGACAATCGACAGGCTGTTCGGTGATGTTCCGCCGCTGATTGTTGTCGTGGCGGCTCACGGCCAAGGGGTGTGCGAAATCGAAATGTTGTCACCGTTCGCGGATCGCTCTGCCGAGTTGACCGCAGACGTGGGATCTTTTCGTGACGAGTTTGTGCATGTCCCGTTGCTCGTCGCGGGCGCAACGTGCGAGTTGCTGGGCAGCCGGCGTTCTGAGCTGGTGACTCCGGCGGATCTGTTGCCGACGTTGAGCGACTGGTTCGGCAAGTCGGCGGGCACTGTTGTGCAGAGCGAGTCAATCAGCCTTTTGCCGCTGTTGCGAAACGAGGAACAATCGAGTCGTTCGGAGCTTTTCCTTCAAGACGTCGAAGGGCACGCGGCCGTGCGAACCGAAGAGTTTCTCTTCGTGGAGCCAGACGCGACCGTCCAGCTCGCATCTGAATTGTCCGCCGATGACGCGACCGGATGGTTGTTTCTCAAGCCGGAAGACGTCTGGGAGGTCAACGACGTGGCCGAACAGAATTCCGAACAAGTCGCGACACTGCGAGCGGCGCTGCAAGCTTGGCTGCGTTCAAACCAGCCCGACGTAGCAGCGAGGAGTAAGTGAGGAATCCCTCGCCCGGGCGTCGGCCAAACTGGCTTCACGCCAACGTTGAACAGGTGTCAGTCGCCGAGCACTTCACGCACTGACTCAGCGAGGATGTCGACGATTCGGTCCAGCAGCTTGACAGGTGTGATGACCGGCGGCGCGAGGCAAAACACGTCTCCGCGCAGACGTGTGAACAAGCCTCGCCGCTGAGCCGCCAAATGGACTTTGTGTCCGATGCCGTCCGTTGCCGGAAAGTCGGCCTTCGTTGGTTTGTCTTGCACGAGCTCGACACCGCACATCAGGCCCTTGCCGCGAACATCTCCAACGTGTGGATGCGACGCGAGTGCGGCTTGCAGGCGGTTCAGCAAGTACGTCCCCTTTTCGGCAGCCTGGGACGGGAAAGCTTCTCGTTCGATGATGTCGAGCGTGCGAAGAGCGACCGCGCAGCCGACCGGATGAGCGCTGTAGGTGTAGGCGTGCATCCAGGTCATCTCGCCGGTGTCGAGCACTTTGGCGATCCGCTCGCTCATGCCAACTCCGCCGAGCGGGAAGTAGCCGGACGTGATCGCCTTCGCGAATTGAATCAGATCGGGTTGCACGCCCCAGTGTTGCAAGCCCCACATCTTGCCGGTACGGCCGAAGCCAGTGATGACTTCGTCGGAAGCCAATAGCACGTCGTATTGATCGCAGATTTCACGGATGCGTGGGAAATAGTCGTCCGGTGGTACGATCACTCCGCCCGCTCCTTGCACCGGTTCGGCGATGAACATCGAGACGGTCTCCGGCCCTTCGCGGAGGATTGCCTGTTCGAGTTCATTCGCGGCGGCGATGCCGGGACTAACTCCCGGTGGAGCGACGTAGCGGTACGGATACGGCGACGGAATGTGGACGAAGCCAGGCACTCGTGGCTCGAACATCGGCCAGTAGACGGTGAGCCCGGTCGCCGCCGTCGCTCCCAGCGTGTTGCCGTGATAGCCGAATTGCCGTGCGATGACTTTCGTTTTCTCCGGCCTGCCCAGCATCCGCCAGTAGTAACGGGCGGTCTTGAAACAAGTGTCACTCGACTCACCACCGCCCGACGTGAAAAAGAATCGCCGAATTGACGGTGGTGCGAGACCGGCCAGTCGCTCGGCCAACCGGATTGCCATCGGATTGGAACTGCCTGCGTAGCCGGAGCAGTACGCGAGTGTCTCCATCTGTTGTGCTGCAACTTCGGCAAGTTCTTTTCGGCCGTGCCCAGCGACCACGTTCCACAAGCCTGACAGCCCGTCGATGTATTCCTTGCCGTCTGCATCGACCAGGATTGCTCCCTCGCCTCGCACCCAGACATGCGCGGCGGCCTCGTGCAGCTTGCGATTGTGCAGCGGATGAATCAGGTGCGCGAGATCCGTTTGCAACATTTCGGATTTGGTGGGCATGGCGAGGCTCTCCGTAAATTCAATCTTCAGGTGCGGCCGAGGATAGTCGCGAGGCACTGCAAAATCACTTGACCGATCGAAGTTCCGGTTCGAGTCGCTGCAGGCCTTCTTCGATCGTGACGACCGACTTGAAGCCAAAATCGCGGCGAGCTTTGTCGACGCGGTACCAGTGCGAGCGGCTCAACTGCGAAGCGAGAAACCGAGTCATTCGAGGCTCGGAAGAAATGCCAAACAGCGAGTGAACCCCTTCCAGTGCTGCACCAATCGCCGAAGCTGTGCCAGCCGAGATTGACTTCACCACCGGCGGCAGTCCGGCCCGGCCGAGCAACGTGTTGATCCAGTCCCACAGGTTGACTGGCTCCGGTTCGTTGATGAAGTACGCTTGGCCGGCGACCGGCGACGACAGGCTCAAAGCGTCGGCCGCTTGCAGATGTGCTCGCGCGGCGTTCTCGACGTAGACCATCGAGATCAAATTCTTGCCGTCGCCGACTCGCCGCAATTGGCCGCGTTTTGCTCGTTCGATCAGTCGCGGGATGAGCTGCGTGTCGCGCGGTCCCCAAATCAAATGCGGTCTCAACGCGCAGGTCGCGAGTCCATCCTGGCCGTTGGCGGCGAGCACCGCTTGCTCTGCCAGGGCTTTGCTGTGCGGGTAGTGGCAGAGGAACTTTGTCGCGTAAGGCAACGACTCGTCTGCTCCGAGATGGTCGTGGCCGTCGTAGACAACGCTCGGCGAACTCGTGAAGACCAGCCGTCCAACGCCGTGCTGTTTGCAGCCGTCAATGACGTGCTGCGTGCCGAGCGTGTTGACTCCGTGAAACAACTTCCTCGGCCCCCAGATGCCGGGCAGCGCCGCGGCGTGGAAGACGATGTCCATGCCTTGGCAGGCGGCGGAGACCGCCGGCGGGTCTTGCAGATCGCCGGTGAGCGACTCGACTCCCAGCGATTCAAGCCCCGGATATCGCTGCCGGCTGAAGACTCGGACGCGATCGCCGCGCGCGACGAGTTGCTCGACGATGTACCGTCCGAGAAATCCGCCGCCGCCCGTGACGAGTGCTCGCATGAAGGTTCGATGCCCGCAAAGTTCGACCAAACTGCGTGACCGGCAATCTTTGCTTGGGACTGTTCCCGCACCGTTGCCGATCCAACGAGGTGACGCCTTGTAAGGCCAGCGGGCCGAGTTTTCAAAAGCGTGCCGCTTTTCTTCAACGGCCTTCGCCAAGGAAAGCCAGATGCCGATTCGCCAGTGGTGGGAACATGTCGTCACGACGTGGAAGCAGTTTCGCCCGTCGCGGCGTCGCCGATCGTCGGCACGTTTCTTCGCCGAGACGTTCGAGCCGCGACGGATGCTGTCAGCCTTCGTCGTGAACAATCTCGGTGATTCGCATGACGCATTGCTCGGCGATGGGATCGCCGCCGATGCCAACGGTTTCACGACGCTTCGAGTCGCTCTCGAAGAGGCCAACGCCAGCATCGGAGCCGACACGATCACGTTGCCGGCCGGAGTCGTCACTCTCTCTGCAGTGAATGGCCCACTCGCCGTCACGGACAATGTCACGATTTTCGGCAACGGTGCCAGCACAATCGACGGCACCGCGTTTGATGAAGTCTTCGCCATTCACGGCGCTGCGCATCTGCAACTCGATCATGTGACGGTCTTCTCGGCGGATGTGTTGGCGGCCAACCTTCGCCCGCCACTGCTGACCACGAACACGCGCCAGGCGGATCTGGTCGTCGCGTTCTCGGTAACGCCGTCGGCGACATTTGCAGTCGATCTCAAGACGTCGAACGGCTTGTCGCCGCTCAACGGGATCACGACTCCCGAAATCGTGTTTGAAACAACGCCAATCGTGACCGCCCCCAAGCGAGTGACATTCGACGAGTCCGCAGTGCCGACACCGGAACAAGCGATTGACCAGATTATCAACGCGCTGTTCCGCAACGAGCCAGACTTCGTTCTGCCGGTTGGAGCGAATCAGAAACCGGGACCGATCTCTGAGAAGTCGGCGCGGCCGATGTCGAAATCCGACTCCGACGAGAAGTCCTTGCCAATGCCGCCGGCGACTGACGCGGAACCAACTTCGGAATCCCAGTCGTCGGACGAGGAATCCTCGTCCGAGATTCTCTATGACAAAGCAGAGGTGGGTGCGATCCTCCGCGGCTGGGCTGAAGAAGCTGGTTGGCAGGAGTTCGATTTTCTGACTCGCGGCGTGCAATCGGTGATCACCCCGCCTAGTCGCATCGGCCGCGTCGCCATCATGGCGGGAGTGTTGCTCAGCGGTGCCTTCACGAGTTCGTGGCGCGACTCCATTTCACCGACGAACTTGCGCACTCGTTTCGAGCGATTGCGGTGCCGAGCGAGATAGCTCCTCAATGCCGATGGCGAGCGGCGAGTGTCATCCCTCCGAGTTTTTTTCGCGTACTCGCACTCGTGCCTGAATCGTCTCGGAGGGTTGACACCCTCCGCTCGCCTAATGCACTCTGCTCTGTGCCGGTCGAGAAGACTTGGCCTTTGCTCATACTTGCCGCGCACCGACGGAGACTCTCATGACCAGCCGAGCCGCAACCGAATGGCGTTATGAAAAACTGACCTGGCCCGAAATCAACGAGGCCATCGAGATGCGGAAGGTCTGCATCATCCCCTGCGGAGCGGTCGAACAGCACGGCCCGCACCTACCGCTCGATGTCGATCTGATGTGCCCCGGCGGAATCGCCCGCGGCGTGGGGGAGGCGATGCGCGACAAGGTGCTCGTCCTGCCGACGATCGCCTACGGCTACACCGGGCATGTGATGGACTTTCCCGGAACGATCAACACGCACTGGGAAACCTTCATCAAGCAAGTGCTTGACGTGACGAAGTCGCTCACGTACCACGGCTTCAAGAAGATCATCCTGTTCAACGGTCACGGCTCGAACATGCCGAACCTCGATCTGGCCGCTCGTCGCACGAACTTGGAGACCGACGGAGAATGTGTGCTCATTGCCTGGTGGAATCTGCTGACCGTCGACAAGACCTTCCTGCCGAGTTGGCGTGAGAGCAAGTTTCCCGGAGGCTGTTCGCACGCCTGCGAGTTGGAGACGTCGCTGTACCTGTACCTCGACGAAGATGGCGTCCGCAAAGACAAGATCAAGAGCGGCACGATCAAGATGAATGACGAGGACAACCCCTTCAACTGGGTCGACCTCTTCGGAGCCGGTCCCGGCGCGTTGATCTCCTGGACGAGCAGCTACAACGACACGGGAGTTCTCGGTGATGCAGAGAAGGCGACGAAAGAAAAAGGAGAACGAGTTTTCCACGAGTCCGTCAAACAACTCGGCCGCTTCATCGATTACTTCCGTGATCGTCCCATCGATGTGCGCGGTCGACATCAAGCTCGCAAACCGAGCATGCCGCTACCCTGGGGGCAGTACGACGCGCTGCCGTAAGATTTCCCGCCTTCTTGCGTGGCCAATGCGGTGAAGAAGTGGTCCGCGCGAGTCCGAAATGAGTGACCAACAAATGACCGACCGACGCTCATCAATTGCCTGTTGGACGATCGTCGCAGCGTTGTGCTGCGTTTCGCACACGGCACGTCTCGCGGCCGATGACGCCAAGCAAGGCAAGACGAAAGTCACCTTTGAAGAGCATGTGCTGCCAATCTTGAAGGCTCGGTGCGTGAAATGTCATGCGGGGGCCGAGCCGGCTCAGGGGCTGAGACTGACAACTCGGCGCGAGATTCTGCGCGGCGGAAAGTCGGGACCGGCGATGCGGATCGCGGCGGCGGAGTCGAGCTTGTTGTGGGAGAAGCTGGCGTCGAACGAAATGCCGAAGGGAGGTCCGGCGCTTTCGGCGGCTGAGAAGGGTGTCATTCGAACTTGGATCAATGATGGCGCAGCGTCAGCCGATGCGGTTGATGATGATGCGAATGATCTCAAAACGCCGGACGGAGATCGGTTGAGCAATCATTGGGCGTTTCGTCCCCCCGTTCGTCCACAAGTGCCGACGGTTCGCAAAGTCGATCGAGTGCGCAATCCGATCGACTCGCTGGTTCTCGCGGCGCTGGAAGCCAAGGAATTGACGCTGTCGGCGGATGCCAGTCGCGAGGTGCTGCTGCGACGCGCGTCGTTCGACTTGATCGGATTGCCGCCGTCGCCGGACGAGGTGCGGGAATTTCTCGACGATCGGGATGAACTCGCCTATGAGCGGATGATCGAACGACTGTTGGCGAGTCCGCATTACGGCGAGCGGTGGGGCCGGCATTGGTTGGATGTCGCGGGCTATGCGGACTCGGCGGGTGTCCTTTCGGAAGACCGTCAGTTGCCGACGGCGTTTCGGTTTCGCGACTACGTCATTCGCGCCTTCAACAGCGATAAGCCCTACGACCGCTTCTTGCAGGAACAGATCGCGGGGGACGAATTGACCGACTACTGGACCGCGTTTGAAACGCTCGACCGATTGCCAGACTCAGTTGTCGAAGCAGTCACAGCAACCGGCTACTTGCGGTGTGCTCCCGATTCGAGCCGGCCTGATTTCTCGACGATCAAGAATGCCGATGCGCAATACTTCTACCCGACGATCAACGACACCCTGCAGATTGTCGCATCCTCGACGATGGGGCTGACGTTGCAGTGTGCTCGCTGCCACAGCCACAAGTTCGATCCGATTCCGCAGGTTGAGTATTTCCGATTGCAGTCAATCTTCATGGCCGCGTTTCGGCCGAAGCAGTGGATTCCACAGATGGAGCGGCGGTTGCTCGTCGCGACGGCGGCTCAGAAGAAGTCCGCCGATGAGCACAACGGCAAGCTCGACGCGGAGATCGCGCGACTCAAGGAAATACTGACCGGCTTGCGGGCGCAGTTCCAACAAAAGCTGTTTGACGACCGTCTCGCGACCTTGCCGGAACCGATTCGCGCCGACGTGAAGCAGTCGCTGGCCAAGCCTGCTGATCAACGTTCGCCGGTCGAAAAATACCTTGCCGAGAAGTTTCAATCACTGCTGCAACCGGATGACAAGGCGCTCGATAAGGTGCTGCCTGGGACTTTCGCCGACTACCGCACAGCGGTCGATCAATGGAACTCGGAGATCGCGGCACAAGAACGGCAACGCATCGGCTTTGAGGAACTGCGTGCGCTCTACGACCTGCCGGGGCCTGTGGTCACGCCGCTGTTGCGACGTGGCGATGCGCTGACGCCGGGACCGCCGGTCGAGCCGGGCGTGTTGTCTTCTCTGGCGACGCCAGTCTCGTTTCAGTGGACTCCGCCAGCGGCCGAAGCCAAGACCAGCGGACGTCGGTTGGCGTTTGCTCGTTGGCTGACTCAGCCCGATCACCCGTTGACGGCACGCGTCATGGTCAATCGGATTTGGCTGCATCACTTCGGCGAGGGGCTGGTTTCGACGCCCGAAGACTTCGGCACGCTCGGTTCTCCGCCGAGTCATCCGCAGTTGCTCGATTGGCTTGCTCGCGAGTTCGTCGCGAGTGGCTGGAGCATCAAGCAGATGCACCGGCTGATGATGACTTCGAGTGCCTATCGCCAGCGTTCGACATTCGATGTGGCGTCGCAAGCCCGCGCGATGGAAGTCGATCCCGACAATCGCCTGCTGTGGCGGCAGCGTCTGCGCCGAATTGATGCCGAACCTCTGCGCGACGCGATGCTGAGCGTTTCGGGATTGCTTGATCAACGCTTCTTCGGCAATGCGATTCCAGTGGTTCGACGCCCCGACGGCGAAGTGAGCATCGCCGACGGCCAGAACGACCGCCGACGTTCCATTTATGTGCAGGTTCTGCGTGGCAATCCGCTGACGATGCTGCAAGCCCACGACCAGCCGGTGATGGAAACCAACTGCACGCGCCGCAGCCGCTCGACGGTATCGACCCAGGCACTGACTTTGCTCAACAGCGATGCCACCGTTGCACATGCCGCCGCCTTCGCCAACCGCGCGTTGCGAGAAGCGCCCGATGCACCACTCAAGTTTGTTGCGCTCGCGGCACTGTCACGCGAGGCCACAACCGCCGAATTGACCGACTACGAAAAGTTTCTCGAAGAGCAGTACGTTCGATACTCTGTTGCTGGAAATCAAAGTGACGTCGCTCGGCACAAGGCGTTGGCTGACCTGTGCCACATGCTGCTGGCGTCAAATGAGTTTGTGTACGTGGATTGAAAACGTGGGATAGGCTTCCAGCCTGTCATTCGTCCGTCAGAGGACAGAACGAGGAATTCCATGAGAAAAGAGCGACAGGCTGGAAGCCTATCCCACGAGGAACTCTCTCGTCGTGACGCGATCTCGCGCATGGGTTGTGGCTTTGGCGGAGTGGCACTTGGGGCGTTGCTCGGCGATTTCGATCGAACGACGTCAGCGGCGGAGGGGGTGAATCACAGTTTGATCCCGAAAAGAACTCACCACCAGCCACAGGCTCGGGCGGTGATTCAGCTCTTCATGCACGGAGGGCCGAGTCAGGTGGACCTGCTGGATGAAAAGAAAGAGCTGTCTCGGTTGAGCGGTCAGGCTCCGCCGGCGGAGGTTGCGGACGACGAGAACCGCACGACGTATCTGCTCGGCAGCCCGTTCAATTTCTCGAAGCATGGTGAGAGCGGTTTGGAGTTCTCGGAAGTTCTGCCCGGCATTGCACAGCACGCCGACGACATCGCTGTCATCCGCTCGATGTTCACCGAACATCGGAATCATGAACAGGCGATCTGGATGGCGAACACGGGCCTGATCGTTTCCGGTCGGCCGAACATCGGTTCGTGGGTTGCGTACGGCCTCGGTGCTGAGAATCAAAACCTGCCGGCGTACGTTTCACTGCCCGATCCCAGCGGCATGCCGGTCGATGGGGCTCGGAACTGGTCGAGCGGTTGGTTGCCGCCAGTCTATCAAGGGACGGCGATTCGGTCGGAAGGGATGCCTGTGCTGCACCTGCAACCGAAGACCGCGCGCACATCGGACATCGATTTCGGACGCATGGAGCTGCTGCGAAAGCTCAACGCGAGACATCAGCAAGCACGACCCGGCGAACTGGAATTGGATGCCCGCATCGCCAGCTTCGAGTTAGCGGCGCGGATGCAGCTCACCGCCACCAATGCACTCGATCTGAATCAAGAGACCGCCGCGACTCAGCAGCTTTACGGCTTGGACAAAGACAAGACCCGTTCGTATGGCAAGCGCTGCTTGATGGCTCGCCGGTTGGTCGAACGAGGAGTCCGTTTTGTCCAAATCTTCATGGCCGGTCAGCCGTGGGACACGCACTCGAACAATGTTTCCGGCATCCGCAGTTGCTGCGAGCAGACGGACCTGCCGATTGGCGGCTTGCTGACCGACCTCAAACAACGCGGCCTGCTGGAGTCGACGCTGATCCTGTGGGGTGGCGAGTTCGGCCGAACTCCCGGTGCGGAACAGCGCGACGGTAACAAGACGCCGGGCATTGAAGGCCGCGACCATCATCCCTACGGCTTCAGCGTTTGGCTCGCCGGCGGCGGGATTCGCGGCGGCCAGGCCTACGGAGCCACCGACGACTTCGGATATCGTGCCATCACCAACCGCACTCAAACGGCCGATCTGCACGCAACAATGCTGCACTTGCTCGGTCTCGATCCCGAACGACTCACCTTTTCGCACAACAGCCGCGACGAACGGCTGACCGATGTCTACAAGGCACGAGTCATCAACGAGCTGCTGGCAGACATCAGCCATCTTTCATTCGTTGGCTGAAGTGGTAGACTGTGCCTCGCCGAAACCAAGGCTATTGGCTCTTTTGGACTCGACGGAGACGTGACGATGCTGACGATCGTGGGACCCCGGCAAAACGGCTTTTGCGACCGACTCGACCGCCGCAGCTTTCTGCAAATCGGTAGCCTGGCCTTGGGAGGCGCGACACTCTCGCTGCCGCAACTTTTGCGAGCCGAACAAGTCGCCGCCACGACTGGTCAACAACCGACTCGCCACAAAGCGGTCATCAACATCTTTTTGTCCGGTGGCCCACCGCATCAGGATTTGGTCGATTTGAAGCCGGACGCTCCGTCCGAAATTCGTGGCGAGTTCCTGCCGGTTGCGACCAACGTCCCTGGCATTCAGATTTGTGAGCTGCTCCCGAAGCTCGCCTTGATGACCGACAAGCTGGCGATCATTCGGTCGCTGGTTGGTTCGGACGGACGTCACGCTGCGTTTCAATGTCAGACGGGACGCCGCTTCGCCAATCAAATCGCCGGCGGCTGGCCGTCGATGGGATCGTTCGTCTCGAAGCTGCAAGGAGGCGTCGATCCCGTAGTGCCGCCGTTTGTCGGACTCGCACCGAAGATGATCACCTCGACCTGGGCCGATCCTGGTCAACCGGGATTCCTCGGTCCCAGTCACGCCCCGTTCCTGCCGAACGCCGAAGGCAAGAAGGACATGGTGCTCAACGGTGTCGATACCGATCGCTTCGGCACTCGTAAGTCGCTGCTGAAAAACTTTGACACGCTGCGACGCGACGTCGATGCCAGCGGGATGCTCAAGGGCATGGACAAGTTCACCGAGCAAGCGTTCGGCATCCTGACCTCCAGCAAACTGGCTGAAGCCATTGATCTCGAACGCGAAGACCCGAAGCTGCGCGACCGCTACGGCCGAGGCAGCGACAAGCCCGCCGGCTACGGCGACGCCGGCCCATTGAATAACGATTATCTCCTGCTGGCTCGCCGCTTGGTGGAAGCCGGGGCTCGCGTCATCACGTTGGCCTATGGCCGCTGGGACTGGCACGGCATGCCTCACGGCACAAACTTCTCGAACGCTCGCGAGCACTTCCCGATGCTCGACATCGGACTCTCCGCGTTGATTGAGGATCTCGAACGCCGCGACTTGCTCGACACGACAACGGTCCTCGTTTGGGGTGAGTTCGGCCGGACTCCGAAGATCAACCCGGTCGGCGGCCGAGACCACTGGCCCGAAGTCGCCTGCGCGATCCTCGCCGGCGGAGGACTCCGCACCGGCCAAATCATCGGCTCGACCAACCGCAACGCCGAGCACGCGAAAGACCGCCCCGTCACATTCCAAGAAGTCTTCGCCACGCTGTATCACTCGCTGGGTATCGACGTGAACACGGCCACGATCAACGACCTCGCCGGCCGCCCGCAGTACCTCATCGACGGTGTCCAGCCGATTCGAGAATTGGTTTAGCCATGAGCGTCGCCTACGAATTGCCGACAGATCGGTCGCGTCATCGCTTCTCGCTCGAAGAATACGAGCAGATGATCGAGTTCGGCATTCTCGACGAGAACGACAACCTCGAACTCATTCGCGGGGAGCTTGTAACGAAAATGACCATCGGCGATCCCCATGCCGCGTGCGTTGACCGGCTCACTCGGCTCTTCAGCCGTCTGTTAGAAGAAGACGTCGCGGTGGTACGAATTCAAAATCCTGCCATTGTTCTCGACAGCCGTCCGGAACCTGACGTGGTTTTGGCGGTGTCGCGAGACGACGATTACGCCACCTCGGCTCCGCGATCGGCGGATATTTTACTGCTCATCGAAGTCGCCGATTCATCGCTCGAATACGACCGCACCGAAAAGCTCTCGCTCTATGCGGAGGCTGGTGTTGACGAGTACTGGATCGCGAACGTCCGCCAGCAGTGTGTCGAGGTCTATCGCAATCCGCAGTCGAACGGAACCTACGCCGACACATGCGTCCTAAAACTGCGCGAATCATTAAGCATCGTGAAACTGCCCGGTATTACGGTCGCGGTTGATCACGTCTTCAAAGCCCGCCGCGACCGTTGATGGCGAATCATGAATCCGCCCATCGACGAATCCGCGTACCTCATTTCAGCGCGGCCGGCGGAAATGGACCAGCTTTGGGCGAATGGCTGGCGTCACTTTGGCCCGGCGTTCTTTCGCTATTCGCACACGCTGTCGGAGACAGAGCTGCGGCATGTGATGCCTCTGCGTTTGGATCTCGAACGATTTTCCCTGTCGCGAAGCCAACGCCGAGTGCGCCGCAAAATCGCTGACCTGCGGGTGCAAATCTCTCCGACAGTCATCGACACCGAGCGGGAAGACTTGTTCGATCTGCACAAGCAGCGATTCACGGAAGACGTCCCGGAGTCGCTGGACGTTTTTCTTGGCCCGTTACCCAACCGGATCCCCTGTGCCAACGTGGAAGTCGCGCTCTACGACGGCTCGCAATTGATCGCCGCGAGCTATCTCGATCTCGGTGCTCGCTCGGTCTCCAGCGTTTATGGCTTCTTTCATCCCGATCATGCTTGGCGAAGTCCGGGGATCGCCACCATGTTGCTGGAGATCGAGTACGCTCAACAACACGGTTACCGCTACTACTATCCGGGCTACGCTTTCCGCGAGCCGTCGCACTACGACTACAAGAAGCAATTCACCGCGTTGGAAACTTACGACTGGTCGGGTCGTTGGATTCCCCTCCAACGATCACACAAATCCTGAGCCGCCTCAGACCACGCCGAAAACTCGAATTCAAATCCCGATCCCAGCAATCGACCGGGAATCACGCGACGACTCTTCAGCACCAGTTCGCTTTCCGACCGCATCAGAAACGTACCGACTTCCAGCATCCACTCGGTCGTCGGCAATCCAATCCGACATCCCCAAGCGTCTCTCAACGAGCACATGAACTCAGCATTAGGAAGCGGGTTCGGCGACGCGAGATTCACCGGGCCGGCGAGATCATGATCGATCAGCCAATAGACCGCGCGAATGAAATCTCGGTCTTGAATCCACGAGACGAATTGTCGGCCGTCGCCCAGTTTGCCTCCCAAGCCCCAACGGACGAGCCGCAACAAATAGTCTAAGGCTCCTCCGCAATCGGGACTCATCATGATCGCTGACCGCAACAAGACCTGCCGCGTGTTCGGGGTATGAGCCTCAATGGCCGCTTGCTCCCACGACTTCGCGACGTCGATGCTGAATCGCCAAGTGTCAGGAGCGTTCGGTTCGTCACCGCCGAGAATACCGGTCGTCTCGTCGTTCGCAGCGTCGTAGCGGTGCGCGTAAATCGTGGCGGTGCTCGCTTGTAGCCAGACTCGCGGCGGCCGTGCCGCTTCGGCGATCGCTTGTCCGACTGCCCGCGTGGACTTCACGCGAGACTCTTTGATCTCGCGCCGGTTCCTCGTACCGTAGCGGCAATTGACGCTGCGGCCAGCCAAGTTGATGACGACGTCGGCTCCGTCAAATTCCGTCACCCATCGGCCGAGCGTTTCGCTGTCCCATTCGACATGGCGGACGCTGTGAGTGTCCGCTTGTGCCGACGCTCGCCACGTCCGCCACGACTTTCGGCTGAGCACAACGACCTCGTGGCCATCCGCGACAAACGCGCGAACCAACACCGCCCCGATCTGACCGCTGCCGCCCGGAATCACGATCTTCATGTCGCAAGCCTTCCCACAACGTGTTTGGTAGAGTGCGAGACCTCACCCGGATTCCAACAAAAAGCTGCGCTCATTGGGGAGGGCGAGGCTCCCGCCGAGCCGGGTCGTAGAGAACGCGTGATTCCCGCACCGGCTTGGCGGGAGCCTCGCCCTCCCGAACAAACGCGCGGTTTTCAATTGGAATCTCGATCACAACCGCGAACGGCGGAAGCTCGTAACACAAGTCCGTCCGCAATTCAGAACTCCCGCAGGAAAGGACCACCGTGAAACTCAACCAACTCCGCCTCGTTTTGGTGCTGCTCACTTTCGCGTGTTTTGGACGCACGGTCTTCGGTGAGGACATCAAGCATTCCTTCTTCATCGCCGGCCCGACATTCACCGGGGTCATCGACGAGGAGGGACGCGAGGCATGGGACTCCGGCAAGGCAGCGGCTCGTGATGGTTTCGTCCTCCCCAACGGAAACGTGCTCATCGCCTGGAGCGATGAGGTCAAGGAATTCACGCGCGACAAGCAGGTCGTGTTTCGCTTCGCTCGCTCGGCTGACGCGAAAGAGATTGGCACGGTCGAACGGCTCGACAACGGCCGCACGTTGATCACCGAACTCGGTCCGAAGCCACGACTGTTCGAAGTCGATGCTGGCGGAAAGATCGTGCTCGAATTCCCGCTCAAGCCGGAGACCGACAACGCTCACATGCAGACGCGAATGGCTCGCAAGCTGCCGAGCGGCAATTATCTCGTCCCGCACCTGCTGGCGTTCAAAGTGAAGGAGTACTCGCCGACCGGTGACGTGCTCAAAGAATTCCCGACCGATATGGATTTCCTCGGCGGACGCGAGGCCAAGAACTGGCCGTTCACGGCGATCCGACTGTCAAACGGCAACACGCTCGTGAATCTCACCAACGGCAACAAGACGGTCGAGATGGACGCCAGCGGCAAAGTCATTTGGAAAGTCGGCAACGACGACTTCCCGAACGAGAAGCCCTTCGACGATCCGTGCGGCGGCCAGCGACTGCCGAACGGCAACACGGTGATTTGCAGCTATCACTCCGACCGGCCGATCAAAATCTTCGAGGTCACGCGCGACAAGAAAATCGCCTGGACCTACACCGGCAAGCACAAAGCCCACGAAGTTCAGGTGCTGACGACAAACGGTAAGCCGATCGAAGGAAAGCCGATGAAATGAATGACGAATCCCGAATGACGAAGGAAATCCAAATGACGAAGCTCGAATGTTGAACATGGCTCCGCAGTTTGTCCGGGAACACAATCCCTCATTCGGGCTTCGTCATTCTTTCGTCAATGAGTACTTCGTCATTCGTCATTTCTTCAGGCGCTTGTCGAAATACTCAAATAGCGCTGCTTCGGCCTTCTCGGCGTCGGCACCTTTGAAGCCGTGGCCGGCCCCTTCGAGCGTCAGCAGGTCGGCTTCGACGGTCGCGGCTTTGAGCTTGTCGATCAGCCACACCGCTTGTTCGTGAGCGACGTACTTGTCCTCGGTACCGTGGATGCAGAGCGTCGGCGCGGCGTTCGGCGTGACCCAATACAGCGGGCTTCCCTGAATATGCAGAGCCTTGTGAGTGCTCAGGTCGCCGCCGAACCACAGCGGCAGAACCTCGTGAGCGTCCACGCTCTTGCCGTAGGACTTGGTGAAGTCGCTCGGCCCGTAGACATTGACCACGCAGGTCACGGCGCTCGATTGATTCGCGTTGCCACCGCTCCCCTCAAACTGCGGCACACCAGCCGTCACGCCCAAGAACTGCGCGAGATGTCCGCCCGCCGAGCCTCCGGTCACGCCGAGTTTGTTCGGATTGATTTTGTATTTCGCCGCGTTGGCTCGCAACCAACGGACGGCGGCCTTCGTGTCGTGAACCGCCGCCGGGAACTTGTGCTTCGGAGCGAGCCGATAAGTCATCGTCGCCGCAACGTAGCCGCGCTCGGCCAGCTTCACGCAGAGCGTGTCGTAGGACTCGCGCTTGCCCGCTCGGAAGCCGCCGCCGTGGATGCACAACACTGTCGGGAATGGACCGTCGCCGGTCTTTGGCCGCGCGAGATTAAGCTGCAAGTGCGTGTCTTCGGGGTTCGAGTATTCAATTCCCTCTTCCCAAACGACCGATTCCGGCACTGGCGGCGCGGCTTCGATCCCGGTCAACGAGGACACGAACAACAATCCGCACAGAGCGAGCATTGGGAACGTCTTCATCACGAGCTTCCATTTCTGGTTGGGGTTCTTGGCGTGAAATGTTCTTGCCCGGCCGATGGCTGAAGGCCGGACATGGGATGATCGAGTCAGACGACGGTGTTCCACAATTCGCGGAACTTCTGCGAGAAGAGTCTGACGGCCACTTCGGGAACTTCAATTTGCGGGTGCCACATTTTTTCCCACTCGAGGCTGAACCAGCCGGAGTAGCCGTCGGCCAGGAGCCGTTGCAGGCACTCGCGAGCGGGGAACTCGCCGCCGCCGAAGAGGGCGTAGTCGGCGTGTTGATGGCCAGTGTTGGTGGCGTGAGCCAACTTCGCCGCCTCGGCGATTTGAGCGGCGGCTTCGGGGGAGATCGCTTCGACTTGCGGAGGTCGCGTGACGGAATCCTTCCAGTGCGTGTGCCGAGTCCACTTCTTCAAGGCCGCCCAAGAGTCGGCAATCGTCTCGTTGTGGAACCGCCACGGATGATGCGTGTCCCACAGAACACCGACGGCCGGGCAAGTGACGAGCGACATCAATGCGGCCATCTTGTCGCTGCGGCAGAAGTCTCCGTGCGTCTCGATCAGGATGTCGATGCCCACGGTCGCCGCGTACTCGCCAAGCTGCTGGAGTCCGGATGCGATCCATTCGAGTTGCGACGCTTCATCACGCTCGGCCGTCAGCTTGTCGCCGAAGACACGGACGAACGACACCCCGAACTCGCGGGCGAGATCGCAGTACGCTCGGCCCGCCGCGAGTTGCGTTTCACGCGTCGCGGCATCGGTCTCCTCGAACCGCACGGATGACGATAAGCCGCAGACTCGAAAGCCCGCGTCGGCCAGTTGCCGCTTTCGTACGGCGAGCTGCGGAGCACGAAACTCCGGCCGCTTGAGGAGGTCCGTTTCACGCTCGATCAGTCGAATCTCGACACCGTCGTAGCCGTACTCGACGCCGCGAGCGACGACCTCGTCAAAGCTCCAATCGGGACAGCCGAGTGTCGAGAACGCCAACAGCGGCTGCCCTCGGCTTATCATCCGTTCTGACATGGTTGCTGGCCTTTCTGCCAATCGCTAGAAGTTCGCGCGAAGACAGCTTGGAACACTAATCGACGCTAATTAACGCTAATTTTGAACGTCCGAAAACCACCGTTTGTCTTGTCTGATTAGCGAAGATTAGCGGCGATTAGTGTTCCCCCCAATAAACCAAACAAAACTTTGACCGGCCGATTTCCGGCCACAACTTGCCCAGGAGATTTTCTGAAATGACTGCTCCGATTCGTGTCGCTGTGACGGGTGCTGCTGGCCAGATTGGGTACGCAATGATTTTTCGCATCGCGTCGGGTGAGGTCTTCGGGCCGAACCAGCCGGTGATTCTGCATCTGGTCGAAGTACCGCCGGTGCTCCCCGCTCTGACCGGCGTTCACATGGAACTGGATGACTGCGCGTTCCCGACGCTGGCCGGAGTCGTTAAAGCGGACAGCGATCATCTGGAAGACGGCTTCCGCGACTGCAACTTCGTGATCTGCGTCGGCAGCGTGCCACGCAAGGACGGCATGGAACGCTCGGACCTGATCCGCATCAACGGCCCGATCTTCACGAAGACCGGCCAGGCGATTCAAAACGCCGCCGCGAAGGACGTGCGAGTGCTCGTGGTCGGCAATCCGTGCAACACGAACTGCTTGATCGCAATGATGAACGCACCGAAGGTGCCGCGTGACCGCTGGTACGCAATGACGATGCTCGACCAGAACCGCGCCCAAAGTCAGTTGGCTCAGAAGGCGGGAGTGCCGGTTGGCTCGGTCAAAGGCTGCAACATCTGGGGCAACCACTCGGCCACACAGTTCCCGGACTTTTACCATGCTCGGATCAACGGCCAGGCAGTGACCTCGGTCATCAAGGACGAAGCGTGGCTGAAGACGACATTCATCGACACCGTGCAAAAGCGAGGAGCCGCCGTCATCAAAGCTCGCGGAGCCTCATCCGCTGCTTCGGCCGCGAACGCCGCGATCGATACCGTGACGAGCATTGTCCGTCCAACCGAAGCGGGTGACAGTTTTTCCGCAGCCGTGTGCAGCAAGGGAGACTACGGTATCGACTCCGATCTGATCGTCGGCTTCCCGCTGACCAGCAACGGCACGACCTGGAAGATCATCCCCGGCCAAGAGCACAACGAATTCGCTCGCGAAAAGATCAACCTCTCGGTCAACGAGTTGAAGACCGAGCGAGACGTGGTTCGCGATCTTTTGCCAACGTAACTGGGGTATCGCACATTGAACCGTCGCTGGTTTCCTTCTCTTGCCCCACAATGTGATTCCATGCACCGATTCTGCATCTGTTGGTTGTTGTTCGCCGTCGGATGTTTGCAATCTAATTCAACAACTTCGAGCGGATCGACCGATCCGGGATTCACAGAAACTGCGACCAATCCCGAATCGAAGGTCGCGAGTAGAAATTCTCCACCCGCTCTGACCGTCGGATCGCTGGCTCCGCTATTGAAGGTCAATCGATTTCTCAAAGGCGAGCCGGTGACGGAGTTCGAGCCTGGGAAAATCTACGTCGTCGAGTTTTGGGCAACGTGGTGCGGGCCGTGTATCGAGGCGATGCCGCATGTTTCGGAACTGCAATCGAAATACCCAGACGTGACGTTCATCGGCATCAACGTCTTGGAAGATGACGATTCGGCTGCCGAACACTTTCTCAAAGCTAGGGGCCAAGATCTGGAATACCGATTTGCTCGCGATGACATTCCTGAGGGAAGCAACGCCCACGATGGCGCGATGGCCATGACTTGGCTAGCCGCGGCCGAGGTGAATGGCATTCCAACAGCGATGGTGGTTGATGCTCAGGGGCGGATCGCAAACATCACACATCCGATGGCGTTGGAGGAGAGTCTGCCGCAGATCATCAGCGGGAAATGGGATCTGGACGCTGCCGCCAAGCAGCATCTTCTTAGCGTATTACCGGATCGAAGGAGCCGTGAATTCAATGAGCGGATGGAGACGCTGCTCAAACCCGGACCGACGGACGAGACGCCGAGAGAATTGGATCGAATTGCGGAAGAATTTCCCGAGCAAGCTGGCGTGATCGGTCTCGTCAAATTCCGTGTGCTGTCTTTGGAAGGCAATAAGACCACGCAAGCGTTGGCCACCGGCCGCAAGCTTCTGAAGGGGGATCTTGGCAATAATCCCGAATTGCTCAATGCGATGGCCTGGGAGATTGTCGGACCGAAGCGACCGAAGCCGGCGGCTGCGGAATTGAAATCGTTCGCGTTGGAAGTGGCACGGAGGTCAGATGAATTGGTCAAGAAGAAACACCCGACGGTGGCGGATACGCTAGCCCGTGCCTTGTTTGTCAACGGCGACACTCAAGCTGCAGTGACGACACAACGTCGCGCGATCGCACTCGCCAAAACCAACCCCAGAGCGACGAAGCTGGTCGAAGAGTTGCAGAAGCGTCTTGACGATTACGAAGCCGCCGTCTCAGCCGACAAACCGAAATAGTCTCGTTCGGCAATCGAAACTACTTCTTCAGACTGGCGATCCATTCGCGGAATAGTTCGACTGCCTCTTGATCGACGATCGATGTCCCCAACTGCGGCATTTGGCCGGTGCTGGGACCGCGACGATTGATGCGGGCGAGCAGCGTTGAGCGTTCAGGATGACCCGGAGCAATGATCCGCGGGTCGGCCAGACCGAATTTGTGGTGCAGCGGCGGTTCGTCGATCAACTTTGCCTTGGATCGTGGCGTGAAGAACTCGAGCTGCATTTGAGCATTACCGCCCCCCGCTTCAACGTGGCAGATCGCGCAGTTCGCGTGCAAGTACGAACGAGCTCGCGCGGCCAGGTCGGCTTTGCGATCGTACGGATCGACCAGTTTCGGAAATGATTCGGGCGACATCGCCAGCATCTCAGTCTTTGGATAACCGCGCTGATCGCGGCTCGCGGTGCGCTGCTTGACCGCTTCGTCGAGTTCTTTGTCATCGAGTCCAGTCTCCTGCAATTCGCGGCGGATCGCTGCGGAATGTTCTCCGTGCCACGAGCCGAGCTTCACGAGGCCGAGATGCTCGAAGACTCGAAGCTGCTGATCGAAGACTCCTCCGTAATCGTGCTCGCGATTCATCTGCAACGTGCTCAGGCCGAGCACGAAGTTGGCGGCACGGCTGTGACAAACCATGCACTCGGTGCGGCTGGGATAGCGCCACGTCTGCTTGCGAACGCCGTCTTTCGCCTGCGGATCGCGAATCGTGAACTCGCGGTCCTTGCCGCCATTCTCGATCAGGACTCCGTCGGTTTGCTCGTCGTTCCATTCGTAGCTGTAACCGAACCATTCCCCTTGTTGCTTGACGAGGAATCGTGTTTCGATCCAACGGCGTGTTTCTGGCTTGCCAGCTTCGCCGTCAAGTGCGAACGACTTCACGAGCACCGTGTTTTCAGGGACGTTCCAACCGCGATTGACGGTCATATCGATGGCTGGCTCTTTGCGATCGGGGTCATGCGGAATTGCCAGCCAGCGAGCCTTGTGAGCTCCATCCGACCAAAGTGCTGCGTTGACCGAGTACGGAATCACACCCGGCGACATCGTGTGCTGTTTCACGGATGCAAAAAGGCCAGACTCACTCAATCGTCGCGGAAACTTTGGAGCATCGGCCGACGGCGGCGGGTTCGGCTCGAGGTAGTACATGTTGCCTTGGTCACCGCTCTGTTGGTCAAGCACCAGTAATTCGCCGTGCGAGTCCAGACAGAAGTGCGTGATGTGAAACGGCGTGTCGATCAGTTCGCGGTGATAAGTCACTTGCTTGCCGTCGTGCTTCGCTCCCCAGATTTTTCCGGTCGAGTGATCGCCGTAGATGTACGCTCCGCGCAGTTCCGGCAGCTTCTCGCCGTGATAGACGACGCCACCGGTCAGCGAGCGGGATTCGCTGTGCGAGTGCTCCAGGGTCGGCTTCACGAACGGAGTCGGGCCGTGCTTCCGCTCGGCGTAAAAAACGTGCGAGCCTTCCATGACACTCCAGCCGTAGTTGGCACCGCGCTCGACGCGGTAAACCTGCTCCCACAGATCCTGTCCGTTGTTTCCGATCCAGATGTCGCCGGTCTTGCGGTCACAGGTGATTCGCCATGGATTTCGAAAACCGTAGGCCCACGTCTCTGGCCGAGCCCCTTTCAACCCGACAAACGGATTGTCCTTCGGCACCGAGTACGTCTTGCCGGGATCGGAGTGATCGACGTCGATCCGCAACAGCTTCGACAACAGGTGGTCCATTCCCTGCCCGGTCTCGATCAAATCGGAGTCGGAAGTGCCGTCGCCGGTGGTGACGTAAAACATTCCGTCGTTGCCAAAGACGCAGTCCGCCCCGCTGTGCCCGTTCGATTCCCATTCCAAGATGAGGTGAGCCGATTTCGGATCGAACTCAAACGTCTTCGGGTCCATGCGGTAGCGAGTGATCCGCACCGACTTCTCCTTGAATTCTTTGAATCGCTCCGCCGATTCCGGCACGAAGCCGGTCGATGCGAGGCCTGTCGATCCGATGTAGAGAAAACCGTTCTCGCCGAACTTCGGATGAAACGTGGCGTTGTAAATGATGGTCTCCGCGGGGAATTCGAGCAGCGTTTCGTACGACTCAACATCTGGGTTGTCTTTGAAGCGAATCAGCGACGATTTCGTTTGCAGGCCAGCCAGCATCCAATCGCTGCCAGGGACGTGCGATCCAAAGACCGGCAAGTTGAGCTTCAACTTCGGAAACGCCTTCCGCGTCCGAAACGGTGCGGGTGGCTCCGGCGAGCCGAGGACTTTCGACGTCGTCAGCGGTTCGAGCTTGTCGATGCCGAACGGCCGCTTGGCTTCCGACTTGTCCGGCCCGATGAATTTCAGCTCGGCGTAGTCCTCCCAGCGATGGAAGTCCGCATTCGGCTTGGAACTCTTGGGCGAACACCACGACAAGTCAAAGGTCTCGAAGTCGATGCAATAGTCATAGCGACACAGCACGAACTTCCAAACCTCGTCGATCGCGGGTCGGCCGCCGGTTTTCAGGAAGTCGCGCCAGGGAATCTTCCCTTCTACCGACCAGCCTTTGTCGCGATCGGTCCAATTGTTGAGCGTGCCGTCGAGCACGACTTTCGTTTCGAGATGAAACTCGTCGGCCCGACGGAAGCGAGCAACGTGACCGCGTCGCGGCAAGAACATGTCGAAGACCGTGTTCTTCGCGTTGACCTGAAACTCGTAGTAGCCAGGCTTGTCGTTCGCCGGTTTGAAGAACAACTCGATGACGTCGTTGTCCCACGTGTCGCCGTCGTGTTCCGTGACGTCGGCGTAGAGATCGGAGTCGACCATCTCGCTGAAGAAATAGAGGTTGTCGCGATCCCACAGCAGCCGAGCCTTCGTCGCCGTCTTCGACGGACGAGCATCCTTGCCGAGCCACGGCAGCGAGAACTTGTCGATGATCTCGGCGGTGGCCCAGGCTTTTTCGTCGGCTTTGCCGTCGATCGTGATCGGCAGCTCGGTGAAGCGGCACTCGTGCGGCTTCGGTTCGTCTTTGGGTTTTTCATCGGCTCCGAACGTGGTGCCACTCAGCAAGAATGAGGGCAGGATCACGCAGAGGCGCAAAGACGCAAAGGAAGACAACCACGAACAGAAACCTGCGACACGACTTCCCATTTCGACAACTCCTTGGATGACACTCGTCAGTTGGTTGGCCTTCTTTGCGTCTCAACGCCTTTGCGTGAAACCTCATTCCCTGTTCTCTGCACCAGCGCTGAAAACTGTTCGCCGCGTTCGATGTAGTTTTGGAACCAGTCGTAGCTGGCGCAGCCCGGGGAGAGGAGTACGACATCGCCCGGAGAGGAACTTTGCAAGCTCCACGCAACCGCCGGTTCGAGTGACTCGAAACCACGGCAGTTCGGGCCGACGACGTTCGCCACGCGGGCAGCGGCTTCGATGAGTCGGCCGAGTTGCGGGCCGGTCTGTCCGAGCAACGCGACCGCTCGGCAACGGCTCACGGCGACAGAGGCGATCGCGGACAGGTCAATCTGCTTGTCGTAGCCGCCTGCCAACAGCACGATCGGCTCATCGAACGACTGGAGAGCCAAAACGGTCGCTTCGGGAGTCGTGCTCTTCGAGTCGTTGAAGTAGCGGCGACCGTTCACTTCCGCAACGAATTCCAACCGGTGTGCCAGTCCGCGAAATGTGGCGACCGCTTGTTCGATCGCAGAGACCGATGCACCGGTCGCCAAGGCGGCGGCGATCGCGGCTTGAGCGTTTTGCCAATTGTGTGGTCCTGGCAAACGCAGCCAGCGGCCGAGCGGCAATCGCTGCTCACCACCGAGATCTGTTGGCAATCGCGTCAACACTTCCGAGCCTTCGTCGAAGACCCCGAGTCGGTACTCATCCGCCGGGCCGAATCGCAAGCGTGTCGCGGCGGTCGGCCAAGACGCCACTTCCGACCCTGCATTGACGACCGCAAACTGGTCGGCTGTTTGCCAGCGCAGCAGATTTTGTTTGGCGGTTCGATAGGCCTCGACCGTGACGTGTCGGTCGAGATGGTTCGGCGAGAAATTCGTCACGACGGCAATCTCTGGCTGCGGCCGCAACGGCGCGAGGTCTTCGAGTTGAAAGCTGCTCAGTTCCAGCACGACCCAATCTTCCGGCTGAATTTGCCGGACTTCGGGAAGCAAGCTGATGCCGATGTTGCCTCCGAGCCAGCAACCACCGTAGCCCAAGCCCTTGTGGCTCGGTCGATTCAAACCTCGGTGCGAATCACCCAGGCCACAAGGGCCTGGGCTACGGACGGCGAGGATTGCGTGAGTCAAAGCCGTCGTCGTGGACTTGCCATTGCTGCCGGTCACCGCGAGGACTCGGCCGCGATTCCGTTCCCAGAAAAGATTCATCTCACTGGTGAGCGGAACATCGGCCTCGCGGGCAACCGCGAGAAACGAGCTCTCTCTCGGCACGGCGGGACTGACGACGACGAGATCCGTGTTGCGAAAATCCGCTTCGTCGTGCCGGCCGAGACGCAGCGTGACCGGCCACGACGAATCCAACTTCGCCAGCGACGGAAGTAACTCGGCCTCGGAACGAAGATCGGTGACAATGACTTTCGCGCCCGCTTCTGCCAGGAATCGAACCGCTCCAACTCCGCCACCGAACCCCCCCAGTCCCATGACCGTGACCGTTCGACTGCGGAATTCAAAGTGTGCGGGGGACGTCAGCATCGGCGATGAATCTTCGTGACGAACGGTGGATTTCGATTTAACGGTTGTACGCCGTTTGCCGATAATCAGGAATAGTCGCGGCGTCCGTCAAACGTCCGCCGTGGCCATCAAGCGCAGGGAAGCGGCAATTTGGCGATTGTTGTGCAGTGTCCGGCGCTGGTCACGAGTGCTCGCAAGGAAGCGGGGGAAATTATGAAACTGGGGCGGAAGACGAACGCGTTCATCGTGGGCTTGGCCTGTTTCGGGCTGCTGATGCAAACAACCCCTTCGTTCGCCGGGCCACCCGCGCGAGCAGAGTCGTCCTCGGCGAAAGTGAAGATGGAAGATGTGCCGGCCACCTCGTCGGAGAAGCCGGCTCCAAAGAAAGTCGTTCAGCCTGCCGCGATTGACGTCGCGATGGCCAAGGACGGAACGATCTCCGGCCGAGTGCTCGATGCCGACCAGAATGGCCTGGCAAAGTCGGAAGTCTCCATTCGCCAAGGCAAGATGGAAATTGCGAAGACGGTCACCGACGCCGAAGGCCGTTTCAAGATCGTGAATTTGAAAGGTGGCGTGTACGTCGTCGCGGCGAACCGCGGCTTCGGCTTGTTCCGTTTTTGGACCGCGAAGTCCGCTCCTCCAAAGTCTCACGACCAAGTGCTGTTGATGTCCAATTCCGTCGTCGTGCGTGCTCAAAACGCGAATGACGGCGGGGACGTGCTCTACGATGACAACGGCCAGCCGTATGCCAGAGTCTACGTCGTTGATGAGGGCATGATCGCGACGACGACACCAGGAGCCGGAGCAGTGGGTCCAATGGTCGGAGCCAATCTTGGTGCCCTTGATATCTTCACAGTCGCAGTACTGGGAACCGCAGCCGCTGGACTAGCGGTCGGCATCGTCGCCCTGAACAACGACAGCTCGGCCAGTCCGTAGTCAGTGGCAAATACTTTCGACATCGACAAAAAAGACCACCGATTCTTCGGTGGTCTTTCGCATTCTCGATCCGCCATTCGTGTTGAAAATGAATTTGTAAGCTGTACAGCGCTAGCTGCGGGTCGATGAAAACAACCCGCGGCTAGCGTCTTGCGGCTCACTGGACGCAGAGATTAACACAATTGGACGAGGATCAATGATGATTTGCTGCGACTTCCTGTGGCTGGCTGAACGCTTTTCACGATGATGCTGGTCGGAGGGTTCGTTTTCCCCCGCAAGCGATCGAATTCGAAGCCCATGTGGGATCAAGTAGAACGCCAGCACCGCGGACTCAGGATCACGTTCGCGTGAGGACCGTTTTTGGCGCGTCGTAGGTTCTGCCGGTCGAGCTGCTTTGGTCTTCGACCTTGTCGCATGCGAGTTGATACAGGCGGCGACCGGCCTCCGTCGGATATTCCGAAGTGATGCAGGCTTGGCAGAGCGAATCTGGTGCAAGGCCGATGCTGCGAGAAATCGCACTGATCGGTAAATACCGCAACGAATCGGCTCCAATCGCGCGAGCCATGTTGGCTTCGATTTCAGGAGTCAGTTCCGTATCGGACATGAACCGAGTCGCAAACAGTTCTTTCACGGTGCTCATGTCGATGCCGTAAAAACAAGGAGCGATGATCGGCGGGCACGCGACGCGGACATGCACTTCCTTGGCTCGGCCCCGCTCACGGATCTGCGACACCAGCGCCTTCATCGTCGTCGAACGAACGATGGTGTCTTCGACCAACAAGACTTTCTTGCCTTCAAGGACTTCCGGAAGAGGTGTGTACTTCGCGCGGACCTTGTCGGCTCGGTTGGCCCCTTCGATGAACGTACGGCCGACGTACCGATTTCTGATCAAGCCCTCCAAGCTGGGGACGTTCAGTTGGTAGGCCATGCTGTCGGCGGCCGCCTTCGCCGTGTCAGGAACCGGGACGACGATCGTGTCGTGGTCCATACTTAACGGTTCTTGTAGAGCCAACTCTTCCCCAAGTCGCTTGCGAGTCAGATACACGCTGCGATCGTCGAGATTGCTGCAGACGTTGGCGAAATAAATCCACTCGAAGAAGCAGTGCGCGCGCTTCGGGCTTTCAGCGAACCGACGTTCAAAATCAATCTTGCCGTCCTGGATGGTGATTGCCGTTCCGGGAGGCAGACTGCGGATTTGCGAGTCTCGGAACCCCATGTTCGCCAACGCGACGCTTTCGCTGGCGGCGGCGAACAGCGGACCGTCGATGGCATAGCACAGAGGCCGAATCCCCAATGGGTCGCGAGCGATAAACATATCCCCCAGAGCATTCACAAAAACAATGTTGTACGCCCCATCCAGCCGCCGCGCGAGGTTCGACAACAACTCCAACAGGTCCGGACGACCCTTCGATTCTCGCTGCTTCAGTTCCTGGCAAATCAAGTGCATCAAGATTTCGGTGTCAGTCTCGCGAGCCAAATGGAAATCCGGGTTCTGGAGGCACTCATCGCGAAGCTCCAGATAGTTCGCCAACTGGCCATTGAACGCGAAGCTGAACCACTTCGACTTCTCGATGTGATGCCGCTCGAACGGCTGCGCGTAGCTGCGGTCATCCTTGCCGCAGGTTGCGTAACGGACATGCCCAATCGCTGCTGAGCCAGCGTATTCGGACATCAACGATTCGAAATCTTCCCGTTTGTTGAGTTCGAAGACCTCGGCAACGGTACCGACATCTTTGTGGGTGTCGATGAGCTGGTTACGGTCATAGCTGAAGGTCGTCATACCCGCTGCCAACTGACCGCGATTCTGAATATCCAGCAGCAACCGCGGAATCAGCCGGGAGGTCTGCTCGGTCCCCTCCTTGGGGAGCAAATCGCTGCGGCCCCGATTCGGAAGATGATAAACCGCCGCGATGCCACACTCGTGATGCAGTTCCGCCATGAATCGCCCCGCCGTGAGTTGATGAAGAGCAAAAGCGGGTGGCATGATAGCGGTCGGTTTGAGACGAAACCAACCACTCGGAAGCCGGCAAAATTGACTGAATAGTCCCTCACACGGCCCCAAATGAGACTGTTTAACCGCAACGCCATCGGCGTGGGCGCGCACGCCGATGGCGTTGCGGTTATTGGGACTCAGGTTGATGTTTGCACCGTCTCTGCGTTCTTCGCTCCTCTGCGGTGAAATAAGGCTTGATTCACCGCAGAGTAGCGAAGAGCGCAGAGACGACCGTGTCGTGACTTGCGCAAAGATCAATCTGAGTCCCAATAAACAGCGAACGCTGAAAGCCAGCCCCCCAAACTCTTTCAGCCATGACTCTCTTCTTCTACACATTGTCCAGAGAACAATCTCCTCGCAACGGACTGATGACCTGCAATGGGACAAGCCCCGCCAACCACTCGCACTGCCGTCATCGGTTCATCTAAAACAATTGTGGTGAAAGTCGGCACGAACGTGCTGTCGAAAGCCGATGACACGCTCGACCTCGACCGTATCGAATCGCTGTGCGATCAAGTGCTGCGGATCTTGGATTCCGGCCGTAAAGTCGTGATGGTTAGCAGCGGCGCGATCGGTGCAGGGATGGGATTGCTCGGCCTGAAGCACCGGCCGAAAGATTTGCCGCACCTGCAAGCCGCCGCCGCCGTCGGACAGGCGCATCTGATCCGGCTCTACAACGATTGCCTGCAACGTCGAGGCTACTCCGCCGCACAACTGCTGCTGACGGCGAACGACTTCAAGAATCGCACGCGCTACCTCAACGTGCGAAACACGCTCAACACGCTGTTCGAGTACCACGTCGTTCCGATCATCAACGAGAACGACACGGTCAGCATCGCCGAGATCAAATTTGGCGACAACGACCAACTCGCTGCGATGGTCACCGGCCTGATGGACTCGCCGCTGCTGGTGATTCTCTCGGTCGTCGCCGGCCTGTACGACGGAGACCCGTCGAAGCCCGGCAGCAAACTGATCCCACTGGTCGCCTCCTGGGACGACGCCTTGCGAACACTGGCCGTCGAATCAAAAAGCGCGCGCGGGACAGGCGGGATGCAATCGAAGCTCGAAGCCGTGCGCATCGCAACCGCCGTCGGGGAAGACGTCATCATTGCCGACGGCACACAGCCAAAAGTGCTCGACGCAATCCTCTCCGGCAAGGACATCGGCACGCTGTTCCTCGGCAAGCACAAGGCAGTCCCCGCCTGGAAACGCTGGATCGGCTTCACGGTCAAACCCAAAGGCCGCTTCCGCCTTGATGCCGGAGCACGCCGCGCGGTCGAGCATCAAGGCAAATCCCTGCTCGCTGCCGGCATCAAGTCAGTCACCGGCGAGTTCGCTCGCGGCGAAGTCGTCGCACTCGAAGACGAACACGGCGAAGAATTCGCTCGCGGCCTGTCGAACTTCGACTCACGCGAAACACGACTCGTCGCCGGCAAGAAGACGGCCGAGATCGCCAAGGTGCTCGGCGACGTCCCGTATGCCGAAGTCATTCACCGGGACAATTTGGTCGTGACCGTGTAGGTCGCGCCACGCCGTCGCACCTCGCTGTTTTCAGCGACGGAATCTTTTTTGAAAACTTCGCTCCATCTGCGCGGCGTTTGTGTCTGTTCGCGTAGCGGACGGGCTGATCACCATTTGCCGCCCTTCTCTTTGAAGGCTCGCCGCAGAGTCTTTTTGGCGTGACCCGGTTCGCGACCGTTGGTGATGATCTCTTTGGGAGACATCGATCCGTTGGCCAGCATTTCGCGACGCCACTCGGATCGGCTTCGAGCACCGCCAAGAACGGCTGGTCGCATGGAAATTCAAAGGCCAATTACCGCCGAAAGAATCCCGCCGACGAGTGTCCAAATGGCAGTTGAAATTTGCGGACTTGCGAAACCATTCCCCTCGTTGCTTTCGTCTGTTGTTCCGCGTTGACGACTCCCTTCGGAAAGTCAGGCCTACGAATTTGGGAACACCACTCAGCTCTCGCGGAAGATCGAATCGCTCACGGTGCCGGTGCTATCCGAGAAGGAGCCTTCTTCGATCTTCATCGAACGCAGGATGCTCAGAAAGACGTTTGACATCCGCGCGTCATTGCCACGCCAGTAAGTGCCATGCTTGAGTCCCATGTTCGCGCCGCCGGCAATCAGGGTCGGTAGATTCTTCGGATAGTGCGTCGTGCTGGCTCCGCTGCCGAACAGCACGATTGTGTTGTCGAGCACACTGCCGGCGTTGTCTTTGTAGTCTTCGAGGCGCGTCAAAAAGTGAGCGATCTGTTCGCTGAGGAAGAGGTCGTACTTTGCGAATTCGAGCTGCCCATCTTTGTCCTCGGCGTGCGACAGATTGTGGTGAGTCCGCGTCAGGCCCAGCTTCAGCGGGAACGTGTCGCTGATCCCCATGCCATCTTCGCGATTGAGCATAAATGCCACCGACCGTGTGATATCCGCATCAAACGCCAGCGCAATCAAGTCGAACATGTTGCGGTAATAATCGGCCGGCACACCTTCGTTCGTCGCGTCGAGGTTCAGGTGCGAGTAATCCTGCGTCTTCAGCGGGATGTCGATCCACTTCTCGGACGCGGTCAGCCGGGACTCGATCTCGTCCAACGAAGTGAGGTACTGGTCCATCTTCTCACGGTCAGATTGGCCCAACTGCTTGTTGAGCAACTTGGAGCTTTCCAGCACAGCGTCTACCAGCTTGATGCGTCGTTGCAGTTGCTCACGCTGCGTGGCGAGCGATGCTCGATCTCCGCGAAACAAGCGGTCGAACACGCGGCGCGGGTTGTTCTCGGCGGGGATCGGCTTCCCCTCAAGGTTGTACGAAATCGTTCCCGTGCGTGATAGAAAGCCAACGCCAGCATCAATCGACAACACCAGCGACGGTTGCCGGCAGAATTGCTTCGTGTGCTGAGCCACCACTTGATCGAGCGCCACCGAGTTGAACATCCCTGGCTTCGGATTGTGCAGCGGAGCCCCCGTCAGCCACATGTCCGAGCAGAGATGTGGATCGGCCTTCGGCCCATTCGGATGATGCAGCCCACCCAGAAAGCTGAGCTTCTCGCGGAACGCCTTGAGAGGCTCGGTCGATTTGCCGAATTCGAACGCGCGTCCTTCGACCTTCGGAAACCAACTCCACTCATCGATCCCATGTTTCGGATTCGGCAACGACATCCCGTTGGCCGTGTACATCGCACAAAACCGCCGCGGAGTCTTCGCCTCGACTTCCTTCCCCATCGCCTCCAACAACGGCAGAGCCAGCGTGACCCCCGCCAAACCTTTGAGCACCGCACGACGATCAAGTGGAACGGAAGAGGTCATGTGAGTTTTCCAATGAGTTAGCGACGAGCACCAGTGGCGGGGTGATTCGGTTTCTCTGGCTGAGGCTTCCGACGTGAGTATTTGCCTTCGGAACGAAAAGAGGTCAACGAAATGTTTTCTGAAAGCTCTCGGATGTTGAACCAGTACTCCTCGCGAACGTCTTCGTCAATCTCGATAGTTCCGGGATACAGGGAGTCCTGACCGTCTTTTCGACAATTCGACACCCAATAACCATAACGATTTTCAATGTCGAAGTAGTTCGCCTTAAAGCCTACTCTCTTGAGCGACTGAAGTTCGCGACCTTGGTAATGGATGGTCTTCCCAGTTTTAGAGAATCGCACACGACCAATCCTGCCTTGACCAGTCAGGCCATCGTCCTTGCCTTCAATGTACATGATCGCGGTACGCATGATCGAGCTCGCTACGGGTGTATTGGTTGCCGGTGAAACGGAGCGTTGTAGATCTGGCGATCGAGAGTCGGTTGAAGTTGGTGGAGTCGATGGCGTTTGTGAGGTTGGATTTTTGAGGCATGGCCAGAAGGTTTGAAGAGGGGTTGAAGACAGCCCTGAGGTTGTCTCAGGG
>SYJG01000464.1 GCA_005798445.1 Planctomyces sp. | reverse complement strand
TGAACACCGGTCACGAAGGCTCGCTGACCACGATTCACGCCAACGATTCCCGCGATTCCCTTGCTCGGTTGGAGATGATGGTGGCCATGAGCGGTTTCGAGCTGCCGATTCCAGTCGTGCGGCAATACATCATGTCCGGCATCTCATTGGTCGTGCATCTCGCTCGTCTCAAGGGAGGCGTCCGCCGCGTGATGCAAGTCTCCGAAATCGTCGGCTTGAAAGATGGCGGTTTTCAACTGGAAGACATCTTTGGTTTTGAGCAAATTGGTGTGAGCGATGCCGGCATTGCTCGAGGCGAGTTTTTCTTCACGGGTTACCGTCCAAAGTGTCTCAGTCGCCTCCGCGCCAGCGGTCTCCGCCTGTCCGACGAACTGTTTGATCGACGCCGGATTCCTGTGGCGATCTAGTCACTGGTCGCGCCACGGAGACTGGTTTGGTGCAGAAGTCTGTGAGAGACAACAAATTCCTTAGTCCGAGACCGTCGCTGTGAGCATCACACTCGTATCGATCATCGTCTTCGTCGCCATCACGCTTATCGGGATCGCGGCCGGGATGTGGATTCGCGATTTGTTTTTCGCGGGAGCCGGCATGTCCGGAGTTGCGGTCCCGGCTCGTCGGCTGCGGCGACTTCCGACGGTCTTCGACGCCGTCGCGGACAAAACGCTCCTGGGCCGGATCGATCAAGGCTTCGAGCGATTAGTGCTGGAATCCGGGTCGCAGTTCACTTCGTCCGCATTCTTTCTGCTGCTGATGCTGTGCGCGATTGTTGCCGGTGGCATTTTGGGGTTCCTCGAAGATGACCCGCTCTTGGGAGTCGGTGGAGCAATGCTCGGTATCCTGTTGCCGATGCTGTTCATTGTGTTTCAGCGCATGCGTCGCATGAGTCGGATTCGCGAAGAGCTACCCATCGTGCTCGACATGATCGCCCGCACGACTCGCGCGGGAAAGAGCGTCGATCAGACTCTGGATTTGGTCGCGGCCGAAGTGACCGGTCCACTGGGCGGAGAATTTCGCCAATGCAGCCGACAACTCGAAATGGGCCGTTCGTTCGAGGGATCCGTGCGGTCGATGGCCGCACGCGTCCGTTTGATCGAGATGCAGATCCTTGCGACAACGTTGGTTGTTCAACGTGGTTCCGGCGGCAATCTGTCGGAGACGCTCGATCGCATGGCCGCAGTTGTTCGTGAGCGTATGGTCGCCTATCGCCAGATGATGGCAGCCACCGGTGCCGGCCGGGTCAGCACGATGATCGTCGCCAGCATCGGCCCGTTCGCCTACTTGTTTCTGCTCTTGGCCCATCGACCGCATTTGCAGTCCCTCTTCGACGATCCACTCGGACGGCTGATGTTGCTCGTGGCACTCCTGCTGGAAATTGCTGGCCTCGCTTGGGTCTTTGCCCTGCTGCGAAGCGACGATTGATGCCGCCGCCATCAGAACTCGGAAATGGATTCTGCCATGCCGCTGATCACACTGACGCCAACCACACTGACGGTCATCGCCTACTTCACGACCACGCTGGTCGTGTACTTGTTCGGCATGTCGATCGTCCGCTCGCGGCAACGAGTGCGTAACGTGTCCGATCTCGACAAGAAGGCCAGAGCTGGTCGCCCCGGCCGCTGGCGAGTCAATCTCGCGGGTGCGATCCCGATTCCGGACACCGAATACGACTCGCTGTCGCAAGACCTCAAACGAGCCGGATTTTATGGCAGCAATGCGATCATTGAGTTTCTTTCCACACGGAATATTTTGGTGCTCGGCACGCTCTTCATCGGCGGTGCGTTGGCTGTTGTCGCAGATCCGAGCACGCCACTTCCCAAGACGCTCTTGATTGTGACCATCGTCATCACAGGCTTCGCCTACATCATTCCGCGAGCGTTGTTGAAGGCCCAGGCCAACCGCCGGCTTCACCGAATTCTCAAGGGGCTTCCCGACGCGCTCGATATCATTCGCATGTGTCTGAGCGGCGGACTTTCGCTGCGTGACTCGCTGCAACGAGTTTCCAGCGAGATCGAAGCCTTCCACCCCGACATCTCCGTTGAATTGGAAGTGGTGCGTCGTCACGCCGAAGCCGACACGATGGCCAAAGCCCTGAAGGAGTTCTCGAAACGCATGAACGCTCCGGATGTGAACGCTCTGGCCAACCTGGTGACTCAGTCGGAACGCACCGGAACTCACATCGCCGCGGCAGTCACCGATTTCGCCGACGGCATCCGCCGCCAATTCCGCCAACGTGCCGAAGAGCGAGCCAACAAGACCAGCGTGAAGTTGCTCTTCCCGGTGATCCTGTGCCTTGCTCCCCCCGTTTTTATCTTGTTGCTCGGACCGCCGGTCTTGCAACTCCGCTCCTTCTTCCGCGACGCCCACAAACCGGGGGGAGTCTTAGAGAGCCCCATCAGTTTCCGGCCGCCGCCCAGCAACACGCCAGCGCCCTGAGCCGCTTGCTTCGGTAGCGCACGTTTTCGTTGGAGTTCCACCTTTAGGCGGTCGCGCAACTGGCTAAAGTCGCGACTCCAGCTCGAAGCTGCGCAGGCGGATTAGGATTTTTTTTGGCTCTCCGCCATTCGTGTTGCTTTCGGTGTTTTGTGAGCCGCAAGGCGCTCGCCGCGGGTTCGTTTTCACGACCCGCGGCGAGCGCCTTGCGGCTCTCGTTTTTTTCAACACGAATGGCGGAGAGCCGATTTTTTTCGCCTCCGGCCTGGTGACGAAAGCTCCCGCGCTCTTCCGCGACGGCTTTCTTGGAATGAATGAACGAGTGCGATGTCAGCTCGTCAATTCGGAGTTCGATCGCGATTCGGAATCTCAGAGACTATCCGAAAAGTGGTTCTTTCTTCCGTAGCCCGACCCCTTGTGGGTCGGAGGATTTGATTTTCCTGAGGAATTGACG
>SYJG01000463.1 GCA_005798445.1 Planctomyces sp. | reverse complement strand
GGGGCACGTTTCCAACGTGCCCGCAAGCGAAAGGCACGTTGGAAACGTGCCCCACGACAAGACAGTTCGCGTCGGCGACAAGGACTGGGCGACGATGCCGTACAACGGAGTCGGCGGAGTCTTTCGCATTCGACCGGACGGGACCAATCTGCGGAGCTTCTCGCGTGGATTGCGAAACCCGTGCGGGCTGTGCTTCGACAAGAACTGGAACCTCTTCACCAACGACAACGATCACGAGGGCCTGCCATCGGCCTACGTTCCCGGTCGGCTGTTGCATGTGACCGAAGGCTCGTACTTCAGTTGGCCGCGCGGTTGGTTGCAGAGCAAATCGCCCGACCGCGCCGACATCCTGCCGAGCCTCAATGAAGAACTGGGCCGATTCGTGCCGGTCCTGCAAACGTATTACTCGGACGGCTATCTGCCGGAGAAGTACGACAACAATCTGCTGGTCGCCCGCTGGTGTCGCCGGCAGGTCACGCGCTACCCGCTCGCAGCCAAGGGAAACACTTTCACGGCGAAGGAACATGTCCTGTTGGAAGGGAGCGATCAGGCGCGGCCAGTCGGCGTTTGCGTTGGTCGCGGCGGCCGAATCTTCGTCACGATGTGCTACATGGCTCAGAACGAAGGCTCGCCAACGTACCGCAGCGACCTCGTCGTCATCACGCGCAAGGACGATCCCGATACGATGCCGTTCGACGGTTATGACGTGACGACCGTGAAGGCCGATCGTTTGTGGAAAGAGCTTGAAAATAAGGGCTGGTGGCGACGGAACGCCGTGCATCAGGAAATTGTGCGACGTGATCTTTTGGTTGAAGCAAGAAGAAGACTCGAACTGTTTCTCGAAAGCGGAAAGAAGTTCGACGATGCGACGCTCCATTTGATTCCCATGTACAACCAAGTGTGGTGGCGTCAGCCAGATCAACTCGCTCTCCTCGGACTTGGAGACCACGACATTCGAGTGGCGGATCTCGCCGACCGCACGGAAGCGAACCTGGGACGTTCGGACGCACAGGCCGGCTATCAACGATCGCTGGAAAGTGCGTTGATTCGCCTTCGCGGCGCAAAGCGCCCAGCAATCGTCACGACAACCGAAGCACTTGATCCTTTGATACGGCAACCATCCGCCTTGGCGGCTAGTCAATTTGGCTCGATGAAGGACATTGCCGAACTCTGCCACAATTCAGATGAGATGACTCGCCTCTTGGGCGTCCTAGCTGCTGGCTTCCGGCTCACGATTCCTCCGCTGGATGCCAAGTTGCCTGATACCGCGCCGCTCGCTCCGCAGCAGAAGGAGGAAGCGAACATCATCCTCTTTGCGGACGAGAAAGAGCCGATCGACTTGCGCAAGTTCGGTCGCGTCGGCAACTACACAGTGGCCGAGCATTGGAAGGCGCTCAAGCACACCGCCGAGCAAGAGCAACTCTTCGCGCTGCTGGTGGAGCGGCTGAGCGATGAGGAGGACAAGGTGCGGTTGCAGGCAGCGCACTTCTTGTCGCTGCTCAACGATCCACGCTCCGAGCCGAAGATTGCCACGGTCACGGCCGACGTGCAGAATAAGCGGCTCGATCTGCTCGGAAAGCTGGAGCATGTCAAGCCGCAGGTCTGGATGCTCGGCCCGGTGCCGGATGCTGATGGATTTCAGACAGTGCATTCGGTTGAGACGGCGGCGATCGACCTCGCTGCGAAATTCGTCGTCGACGGGAAAACGTTCGACTGGAAGCTGACGAAAACCACCAGTCCGGATCGGCCGCTGTTCAACTTCAACACGCTGTTTGGTCCGTCGCCGAACTCGTCGGTTTATTCGCTGGTCCGCTTCGACGTGCCGACGGCTCAGCGGATGCAATTGCTCGTCGGCAGCGAGGACGGCGTTCGCGTCTGGCACAACGGAAAGCTGGTCTTCACGAACGACATCGTCCGACCGCTGCAGCAGCTTGATGACGTCGTGCCGCTCGATCTGCTGGCGGGGAGCAACGACATCCTCGTCCGCGTGCGGATGCAATCGGGACGCGGCGGGCAATACCTGCACTTCAAACATCTCGGCGACGTGAAGTTCTCGTTGCCGGAGAAGCCGGACGGTCTGTCGCTGGCGGATCGTTTGAAGTCGGCCGGGAGCGGCTCGCAGCCGATTGATCCGAAGTTTTTTACGGTCGATTGGTCCGAGGCTATGAAGACTGGCGACGTCGCGCGAGGGAAAAAACTGTTCGGTGCCGAGTCGCTGGGTTGCGCGAAGTGTCACGCGGCGACCGCCACTCAGCCGGGAGGCGGCGGTCCCAGCTTGGCCGATTCCGGGAAACGGTTCTCGGTCGCCTACCTCGTTGAGTCCGTGCTGGCTCCCAATAAAATCATCTCGCCGGTCTTCAAGTCCTCGACGATCGAGACGACCGATGGCAAAGCCATCACCGGCCTCGTCGTCAGCGAAACGGGCGAGAAGCTGGAAGTCCTGTTGCCCGACACGAAGCGGGTCTCGATCAACAAGGCCGACATCGAAGCGAGGAGGCTCACGGACATCTCGGCCATGCCGGCAGGTGTCGTGAAGACGCCGGAAGAGTTGCGAGACGTCATCGCGTATCTGCTGAGTAACCCAACCGACTCCGAAGTCCGCTCGGCACCGCCGAAATGATTTCAACCGGCGGTTGTCGGGGGCCTTGCGTGACTGTCGCTCTCAGTGTGGAAGATTCGGATTGCACTCGTCGCTGTTGAATGGAAAGACGTCAAATGCTCAATGCTCGTACCCGCGCGATGGCCGCGCTGCTGGCCTGCATCTGGTGTGCATTGTTCGGTTTCTCAGACTGCTTCGCGGAGCCCCCGGCGAAGGATGAATCCGACGGCGACTTTGGATTGACTCGCGTTTGGAAGATTCATCTGCATGTCTCGGCCGAAAACTGGAAGACGATGCAGCCGGCGGCTGGTGGCTTTCCGGGATTTGGTCCGCCTCCGCCGGGCGGTGGATTTCCGGGTGGTCCTGCGACGGATGCCAGCACGCCGAAATCCGGCGAGGAGCCCAAGCCGAACGCCGCGCCCCCTGCGCCGCCTGCATTCGGAGGCCCCGGCGGTGCCTTTCGCCCCGGCAGTTTTGGGTTCGACTTTGAATATGTCAAAGCCGACGTCGAGCTCGATGGCCAGACGATTCGCGATGTCGGCCTGCGATTCAAAGGGAACGGCAGCTACATGCTCTCGGCGGCGACCCGCAAGCGGCCATTCAAGATCGACTTTGATCGCTACGTCGACGGCCAGAAGTTCCACGGAATGCAGCAGCTCAATCTGCACAACAACGTGATGGACCCGACTCATGTCCGCCAAGCGTTGTCGTACCCTGTCTTTCAGGCGGCCGGAATTGCGTCGCCTCGAACGGCATTCGCCGAAGTCTCGCTGACGATTGACGGCGAGTGCGATCACGAACCGCTCGGCCTCTACACGCTCGTCGAGGAGATCGACAAAGCATTCTTGCGGCGTCATTTTCAAACGGACAAGGGCATGCTGCTCAAGCCCGAAGGAACGCAGGGGCTGGAGTACAAAGGAGAAGATTGGGCGGCGTATTCGTGGTTTGAACCGAAGTCCAAACCAAAGAAACGCGAGGCACAGCGATTGATCGACCTGACTCGGCTGATCCACAAAGCGGACGACGAACAATTCCGCCGGGAGATTGGTTCGCTGCTCGACACGGATCAATTCGCGAGGTTTCTCGCGGTGAACACTCTGCTGTCCAACATGGACAGCTTTCTGACGCAGGTTCACAACTACTACGTTTACTTGCCTCCTCCGTCGAGCAAAACACAGTCGAACAAGTTCGTCTTCCTGCCGTGGGACATGGACCTGTCGATGGGGGCCTTCTTCATGGCCGGGTCCGCCGAGCAATTGCAGGAGCTCAGCATCAGTCATCCGCATGTCGGCGAGAACAAGCTGATCGAACGGCTGCTTGCATGGGACGAATTCGACAAGAGCTATCGCGATCAGATTCGGCAGTTGTCCGACACCTGTTTCGGAGACAAAGGACTCACCATGACAAGCCTTCCCGTAGTTCAAGCGGCGCTCAAAGAGTTGATCGATCAAGACTCTAAGCGAGCGTCCAAAGCCCAAGCGGCGGGTGGGCCCGGCGGCTTCGGTCCCGGATTTCGACCCGGCCCCGGTGGCCCCGGCATGTTCGGCGGTCAACCGGCGCTGGAGACGTTCTTCGTCAAGCGACGTGAATCCATCACCGCGCAGCTTGCTGGAACGTCGAAAGGAAAAACGCCCGGCATGAGCTTCGGTCCTCCCAGAGGGGGCGGACCAGCAGGTGGTGGCTTTGGCCCCGGCAACTTCCATGCACCACAGTTCCTTGCGGCGGCGGACGCAGACAAAGACGAGGAGCTTTCACGGAAAGAATTCCTCGACCTCAGCACCAAGTGGCTGCGCGAATGGGACAAGGACAAGAATGGCTCGCTCGACGAAGGCGAACTCAAAAACGGCCTCAACGATTCACTCGGCGCGCCCCCCAATGCTGCTCCCGGCGGATTCAAACCACCCGCCGGCTTCGGCCCCGGCATGTTCCTCGGCCCGCCACTGCTCAAAGCGGCCGACACCGACAAGGACGGTATGACTTCGAAGGTCGAATGGGCCGCGCTCTTCGGAACTTGGTTCAAACAGTGGGACAAAGGCAATGACGACCGCCTCGACAACGGGGAGTTGATCGCGGGCCTGAATGCCGCCTTCGGCCCGCCCGGCTTTGGCCCGCCACCTCGTCCGCTGGAGAGCAAGGCCGAGACACCTCGCAAGTAGCCGTCTGACAAACAAAGTTCCGTTCGTGCGCCCCGTCTTTGGCCTCACGCTCGATGTCCTTGACCGATTCAGGCGAAGATCTCGCGAGCCACGTTTCCGGCCACGTCGGTCAGTCGGAAATCTCGGCCGGCGTAGCGGTAGGTGAGTTGTTCGTGGTCGAGACCCATCAGGGCCAGCAGCGTGGCGTGCAGGTCGGTCGTGTGCATCCGACCTTCAACGGCGTGCAGGCCGTATTCATCGGTGGCTCCGAACGAAAATCCCTTCTTCACGCCGGCACCAGCCAGCCACATCGGGTAGCCGGTGATGTTGTGATCGCGGCCATCCGGTCCTTGAGCGGTCGGCATGCGGCCAAACTCGCTGCCGAACAGGACCAGCGTGTCGTCCAAGAGTCCGCGCTGGCCGAGATCGTCCAGCAGCGCAGCGGTTGGTTGATCGGTGGCGGCGGAGTTCTTGATGAGATCGCGATGCAGATTGTTGTGCTGGTCCCAACCGGGATGGCAAATCTCGACGAAACGAACTCCGGCTTCGTTCAATCGCCGAGCCATCAAACATTGCCGCGCGAAGCTGCCGGCCGGGCCGGGTTTCACACCGTAAGCATCGAGGACAGCCTGCGGCTCTTTCGAGATGTCGAGCAACTCCGGAACCTTGCCCTGCATCTTGAACGCCAGCTCGAACGATTGAATGACACCTTCCAATTGGTCCGGCGCGCCGGGTGTCGCCGCGAGATCACGGTTCAGCGATTGGATCAGATCAATCTGCTTGCGCTGCAACGTGGTCACAGTCTGCGGCTTCAGATTCGGCACAAAGCCCACGTCGTTGATGCGAGTCCCTTGGAAGTGAGCCGGCAGGAATGCACTGCCGAAGTTGATCGCTCCGCCGAAGTTCGCCGATGGGTTAATCGTGACGTAACCGGGCAGGTCTTGGTTTTCGGTCCCCAGTCCGTACATCAGCCATGCCCCCATCGACGGCCGAGTGAGCGATGCCAAGGCCGTCCCCGTGTGCAACTGAATCACCGCTTGTGGGTGAGCCGGTGTGTCGGTGTGCAAGCCGCGCAGGAAGCACAGGTCATCGACGTGCTTCGTCATGTGCGGAAAGAGTTCCGAGACCCACGTTCCTGTCTGACCATGTTGGCTGAACTTAAACTTGGAGGCAGTCAGCAAGCCGCCGCCGGGACCGACCTTGCCGCCGTCCTTTTGAAGCTGTGGCTTGTATTCCCAAGTATCGAGCTGCGACGCCGCCCCTTCCATGAAGCAGAAGATGACCCGCTTGGCCTTCACCGCGAAGTGTGGCGACTTCGGAGTCAACGGACGCAAGCGGTCCACTGACTCATTCGCCGTCGCGCGATTCCGCGCCCTGTCTTGGCCGAGCAGTCCCGCCAGCGCAAAATACCCGAAACCGGCGCTGCTGGTTTTCAGCGCCTTCCGGCGCGACAGGCGGCGGTTGAGCAGGTTCAATTCGGTTTGAGGGTCCAACATGGTCATGTCCTTCGAGCGTTTGCTTCGTAGACCGGACGCCTACGTCCGGTCTGACGATTGTTCGGACGTAGGCGTCCGAACTACCTGATAAACCGGAACTCGGCACTCCCCAGTAGCGCCTGGCAAAAGCTGATCCATGCCGCATGTTGCGGGTCATTTGGTTCGAGATCTTCGTCCGATTCCTCCGTGCGGGCGTTTTGATCGGCATCCGCTGTCGGGACCGAGTTCGTTGTTGTGGTTTCTGGTCGCAATGTCGTTTGTTTCTTTCCTGGTTTGCGAGTCGCTTGTGCGAGCTTCGGAGCCAGAACCTCACGCGCGGCCAATTCGTATTCCGCCAGATAGTTCGTTGCTCGTTCGATCTCAGCCGATGTTGCGGTGCGGCCCACTGCCAACTGATAGGCCAAGTCCACGCGGGCGGAGTCCGTCAGATCGGCTTGCTTGAGAAGTCGCGCGGCAAACGCCAACGCCTGTCGCCGCACGAACGGGTCGTTCAAGAGGTACAGGGCTTGAGTCGCCACCGTGGTCGTGTCGCGACTGCCGGTGACCATGCCTTGCGTGGCGAAGTCGAAGACGTCCAGCGAAGTCGGTGTAATGTTCCGGACCAGCGGCAGATACACGCTCCGCTGCGTGCTGTTGACGGCTCCGCTCATCAAGCGTTGAGCCTCCGGTCCGTTGTTGCGCAGTTCGGTGACCTTGAAATCTTTCGCGAGCAAAGCTTCTGGTCGAGACAAATTCAAAGTTCCGGACGTTGCCAACATCGCGTCGCGGATCTCTTCCGCATCGAGCCGTCGCGGACTGTGACGCCAGACGAATCGGTTCGCGGGATCGATCTCCAGATTGGTCGCCGGTATCTCCGATCCGAGTTGATACGATCGCGTCAACACGATCTCTCGCACGAGTTTCTTGACCGACCAGCCGTCCCGAATGAATCGCTGAGCCAGATGATCCAGCAAATCGGGATGCGATGGCGAATCGCCGGTCACTCCGAAGTTATCGACGCTGATCACGAGCCCCTGACCGAACAAGTGCTGCCAAATCCGATTGGCCATCACGCGCGACGTGAGCGGATTCTTTTCGCTGGTTAGCCACTGAGCCAATTCCAGCCGGCCACTTTGATTCGGATTCACTTGCGGCGGATCGGCAAACGGAATCAGGCTGAGAAACCCGCGCGACACCACTGGTCCGAGTTTCTCCGCCTCGCCGCGCACACGGAGTTCGGTGTCGCTGATCATCTTGGAATCGCGAACGCCGTAGGCGACCGGCCCCTGCATGGCCGGATCGCTGAGCGCGAGCAACTCGGCCTGAAGCTTTGCGACTTTCTCCCGTGCAACGACTTGCTTCTGCCGTCCGTCCGGCGCGAGTTCATTCCCCTCTTTGCTGTCATTCAAAGCCTTCAATTCGGCACGGGCCTCGGTCAATGCCTTGGTGATTTCGCCGCGATTCATCCCTGAATCGGCTTCGACTGGTTTCGGCGAGCCCAGCTTCAACAACAGGTCGGTATCGTAGTAGTCGAGTCCTCCGCCTCCCATCTTGTTCCGCACGCCGGCGCACAATTCGGTGCTGCGGAAGATGCCTGCCAAGGCGTAGTAGTCCACCTGCGGAATCGGATCGAATTTGTGATCGTGGCACCGAGCGCAACTCGCCGTCAGTCCCAGCACCGCCCGGCTGACGGTGTCGATCTGCTCGTCGATGTTGTCCATGACGAAGCGGACTTTGTATCGCTGATTGACGTCCTTCACCCCCAGCGCCAGGAATCCGGTCGCAATGAGTTGCTCGTCGCGCTGGGCCTCCGAGTTCGCAGGCAGCAGGTCACCGGCAATCTGCTCGCGAAGGAACAAGTCATACGGCTTGTCGTTATTGAACGCGTCGATGACGTAATCGCGATAACGCCACGCATGAGGGTACGGAAGATTCCGCGCCGAGCCGGTCGATTCGCCGTACCGAGCCACGTCCAGCCAATGTCGCCCCCAACGCTCACCGAATGCGGTCGAAGCCAACAAGCGATCGACGATCGACTCGAACGCGGTCGCGGAATCGTCTTTCGCGAACGCGGCGATCTCGTCGAGCGTTGGTGGCAACCCGGTCAAATCAAACGTCACGCGGCGAATCAGCGTCACCTTGTCCGCATCGCCGACCGGAGCCAGTCCTTTTTGCTCGAGCGAAGCTTGAATGAAGCGGTCGGTCTCATCGCGTGCCCAATCGGCCATGCGGACGACCGGTGCCTTCACGTCGCGAAGCGGCTGCCACGCCCAATGCTCCTTGCGCAAACGCTCGTACTCCGGACTGGGATCACCCATCGGCAAGGTGAATTCCACTGTCGGCCAGACCGCTCCGTCCTGGATCCATTTGGTCAGGTCGGCGATCTGCTGCTCGGAGAGCTGCTTCATCGGCGGCATCTTGAGCTTGTCCGTCTGCCGTACCGCATGGATGAGCAAACTTTTTTCGGGATCGCCCGGAACGATCGCCGCTCCGCGATTGCCTCCGGTGAGCAACCCATTGCGGTCGTCAATCCGCAACCCACCTTGAGAATTTGTATTGGTCGAATGGCAGTTGAAGCAGTTGTCGGCCAAAAGCGGACGGATCTTTTTCTCGAAGAATTCGATCGCGGCCGCATCCTTGGGCGGAGCCGCTTGAGCCAACGCGTGTGCCAACATCGACACCATCAGCACGGGAAAAACCAAAGCCACCAAGCGTGAGCTGAAAGCCATAACGGTCTTCCTGGCTGGCGTGAGACGAATTCGCGAGCAGCATTCCAGGAAGATTCGTTGTCGCTGACAAGCCAGATGCTGGCTCACCCGAGCGTTTTCTTGGAGTTGTTACGACTGGCTGGCTAACTCAGGGATCGGTTCCCCATCGGGGAGAATTGGCATCGGTCGGCCGGAGAGATCAGGAACGGTGACATTTTTGGCGTCGATCCCCAAGTGGCGATAAATCGTGGCGATGAAATTCCACGGGCCGAATTTGCGGTCAATCGGGTGTTCGCCGAAGCGGTTTGTCGCGCCGATGACCTGGCCACCGGGAGTGCCTCCACCGGCGAATAGGATCGACATGGCTTGCGGCCAGTGATCACGGCCCGGTTGTTCGATCTTCGTTTGACTGCCGACTTGCCGATTGATGCGCGGAGTTCGTCCGAACTCGCTGGTGACGACGACCATGACCCGCTCGTTCAGGCCACGCTCGAAGATGTCGGAGATCAAGGTCGTCACGCAGCGGTCGAAGTTTTCGGATCGCTTCTTCAAGGCGGCGAAGATGTCGCAGTTGACGGCGTGATCGTCCCAGTTGTTACCGGCTCCGCCCGCTTCCGCGCCGCAGAGCGTGACCGTCACCAGATCAACTCCCGCTTCAACCAACCGGCGTGCGAGCAGGCAATGCTGCCCCCAGGACGTGCGGCCATAACGATCGCGAACAGCGGCTGGTTCCAGTTCGAGATTGAATGCTCGCTGCGCGTCCGGGCGGCACAGGATGTCGAACGCTTGCTGATGAAACTCGTTGAGCAATTCCGGCCCGGCATCGCGCAGCGGGCTGCGATCGAGCTGGCCTCGCAGCTCGCCGCGTCGCGCTAGTTGGCCGTTCGTATCGACGACCAAGCCACCGAGCGTGTTCTGTTTGTTCGGATCGCCGAAGATCGCCAGTGGGGAGTACTTCTCGCCGAGGTATGCAGGGCCGATCGCCGACACTGGTCCCGGTTCCAAACCATAGGTCGTCATGCCAACGTAGTTCGGAATCGCTCGGCCACGTTGCCAGCGCAGGTAGTTGGCGATCGCCAGGCAATCGGGATGTTCCGGTTTGAACTCTTGGTTCAACGTGAAGTGGCCGGAGAACAATCGCTTCGGTCCGTTCGCATGACAGCTCGCTTCGTGCGACAGCGATCGCAGCAACGAGAACTTGTCGGCAATAGCCGCATGTCGCGGCAGCAACTCGGTGATCAGCATTCCGGGGACGCGCGTTTCAATCGGTTGGAACGGGCCACGAATCTCCGCTGGCGCTTCGGGCTTGGGATCCCAAGTGTCGATGTGGCTGATGCCGCCGTGGCAGTACATCAGAATGATCGCGGTTCGTTTGCGAGGTTTGTTGTCCGCCGCCGCTCGAAGTTGCAGCATGCCGGGCAAGGTCAGTCCTCCGGCACCTGCAAGTCCGAACTTCAGAAACTGGCGACGCTGCATGGTGAGACTTTCGGGATCACACGGTTACGGATTCGTCACGGACTCGCGGACTGAATTCGAGGGTGATGGATTCGATGCGCAGAGCGGCGCGGTGGGGTTCGTTTTTCGGCAGCGTGAGCGTGCCGGGTGTTTTCTTCTCGATGGCGATGGCGATGCCCAGACCGTTACCGATGGCGAAATTCGCGCCGGGTGTCGTCGAGCCAAGGAAACGGTCCAGCTTGAATGTCTCGGCCTTGCCGAAGGATGGCCGAAATTCGGCGGAGGCCAATTCGCTGATCGTTCGAGGGTCTTTGTTGATGTTCTGGAAGCGGAACAGAACGAGGCGACAAGTCATGTTCGCGAGAAAGATCTTGTCGAACTCATCGGCGGATGAACCGACGCCGGTGGCTTTGATGGTCAACGAATAGTGACCACCGCGAGCGCTGCGGATTTCCTGTGCGAGCAGAGCTCGCGAACTCTGGGCGATGACCGCACCGGCGGCATCGTCTTCGAGTCCGTAACCGATCGCGACGACTCCAGATCCTTTCCGAACCACAAACCCCGCAGCATCCACCTGACTCCCGATGGGAAATGCTCGCCAACCCTTGTCGCGTGATGGGGGGGCGGGTTGGACCAACGGAAGATCGGTCTGAAACGTCGTGTCGAGCAGCAAGCTCGTATCGAACGGAGGCACGAGAGCCGGGTCACCTTCGGACTGTCGCAGCTCAATCTTGCCAGGAGAGCTGCTCAGTATCGCCGCGATTGGTTCCCCCTTCGTGATCGGATGCGGTCGGTTCAAGTTGTCAGGGAAGAAACCGTTGGGATCGATCCCCAGCAGATGAAACATCGTGGCCGTCAGGTCGCCGCCGGTGAATGGGTTGGTTGCCGGGTACGCACCGTTCTTGTCGCTGGCTCCGATGACTTGTCCACCACGAATGCCGGCTCCGGCCATCGCGAAACTGAAGACATGCCCCCAGTGATCACGTCCGCCATTGCCGTTGATTTTCGGAGTTCGTCCGAATTCGCCGATCACGACGACCAGTGTTTCATCGAGCAAGCCGCGTTCGGTCAGGTCATCCATCAGCGCGGCAAACGTGACGTCGAACTGCGGGCAGAGGTTGTCTTGCAGCCGGTCGGCATTGAGCGCGTGGGTGTCCCACAGCGGATTGTCGACGGCGTTGTCTCCAGGATCGCGAGCCCAGTTGACGTGGACTAACCGCACACCCGCCTCGATCAGTCGCCGAGCCAGCAGGCAGGATTGCCCCCATGTGTACCGGCCGTAGCGGTCGCGAGTCTTGTCCGATTCTTTGCTGAGATCGAAGGCCGCTCGCGCACCGCCGTTGGTCACCAACTCGAATGCCTGTTGCGAGAGCCGATCCCAGGCCGCGACTGATCCGCCTCGCAATGTGTCGTCGAAGCGACCTTCCAGTTGCTTCAAAACATCGCGACGGCGATCGACTCGAATCTTGGTGACGTCTCCGATGAGTCGCAGTCCCTCGATTTCATAATCGGGCAACGCGGGGTCGCCGACGAATCGTTCCGGCTCCCACAGCTTGCCGAGGAACCCCGCCGTCTGGCCGGCCGGAGTCACGTTGTCGTTGAGCCGCATCATGTCTGGAATCCAGACCGATGTCAGAGCCGGCAGTTTCTCGCTCGGCTTGAGCATCTTCACGATCGAGCCAAAGTACGGCCAATCGTTCGGCTTGATCTGCCTCGCGCTCCCCGGTCCGTAGGGATATCCCGTCAGCAGCCAATAGCCGCTGACATCGTGGTTGTCATCGCGCGTCGAGAGTGATCGCACGACCGCCAGCTTGTCAGCGTAGAACGAGGTGCGCGGCAGCAGTTCGCAGAATTGAACGCCGGGGACGTTGGTTGAGATCGGCTTGAATGCACCACGAATCTCGGCCGGCGCATCGGGCTTGGGATCGAAAGTCTCGTGCTGCGGCGGACCGCCTTGCAGCCAGAGGAAAATCACGTTTTTCGCTTTGCCGAAGGTCGAGCCCAATTCACCCGCCAACTTTGGTGCCGCGCCAAGAGTGACGGCCGGTGTCTCCACCGCTCGCAACAAATGCGGCAGTGAAACTCCCAACGCACTCAAGCCCCCGACACGCAGCCACTCGCGGCGAGCCACTCGATCGGTCGGCATCGTTTGGTCAAGGATTGAGAACATCGTTGTTTCCGTTGTGCTTGCAGTCACCTTGGAGCAGGCCCGCGAACGACAAATCTTCATCAAGGTCACCAGCACCACGTTCGACAGGAAAGAGTACGACGAATTTAAGGAGACGACGAATGGACTTCGGTATCAATTCGTCGTCTCCTTAAATTCGTCGTACCCTTTCAGATTTCGCGCATTACGAATTCTCGTCTCCTCACGCGAACCGGATCGGATCGCCATGATAGATGTGATGCGGGCGATCGACTTCGTCTTTCCAGGCGGCGGTGTCGGGAATTCCCAAGGCGTGATAAATCGTTGCGGCGAGATTCTCCGGAAGCTGAGCATCGGAGGCCGGGTAGGCTCCGTTCTTGTCGGAGGCTCCAACCACGACGCCTCCTCGGATGCCACCGCCGGCAATGAAGACGGATTGGACGGCTCCCCAATGATCGCGGCCGACGACTTTGCTTTCTCCGCCCCCGGCATTGATCTTTGGAGTGCGACCCATTTCGCCGCACATCACGATCAACGTTTCGTCTAGCAATCCCAACGTCTGCAGGTCATCCAACAAAGCCGAAAGGCCACGGTCGGTCGGAGGTAGCAGGCAATCACGCAGCAACGGGAAGTTGTTCTCGTGCGTGTCCCACGACTCGTTGTTGCCGAGGTTCACTTGGATCAAGTTGACTCCCGCCTGCACCAGTTGCCGAGCCATCAGCAGCGACCAGCCAAAGGCATTGCGTCCGTAACGGTCGAGCGTCTGCGAATCGGCGTTGTGGACATCGAACGCACGCTGCACGCTCGAGTCGGTCAGCAGTGAGATCGCGGCTTGACGATGACGATCGAATGACTCGATCGACGCGGCCTGTTCCAGTTCTTGGCGTTGTTGATCGAGCAATCCGCGCAGGCTGTCGCGGTCGGTCAGTCGTGAGCGGCTCAGTCCTTGCGGCAAGCTGAGGTTTGGGGACTGAAACGTCAGATTCGGATTGCGCTCGCGGCCTCGAACAAAGTGGAACTCGTAGTCGGGGTACGCTCCGTAGGACTTCGCGTTGTACGGCGAGGCTTCGATGAACCAAGGATCGCGGTGGCTCCCCATCAAGCCGCCGAACTGACCGGGAAGGACTCGCCCCGTGTTGTGAATGAGTCGCTCCGGGAGCACGATCGCCGGCGGCAGATTGTTGTTGCGTCGCGGCAGCGCGTTGCCGACCACCGAGGCGATGGACGGCCAATCGGTCGATTGCGGTTTCACCGCGCTGTAACCCGGTGGCATTGGCGTGCGGCCGGTGAGAATCGACGTGTGCCCTTGCGAGTGCTCGTTGTACGGGGTCGTCAGCGAGCGAATCAGGCTCCACTTGTCACTGCGAGCCGCCAGCATTGGCAGGTGCTCGCAAATCTGCGTGCCCGGAGTCCGCGTGGAAATCGGATGGAACTCGCCCCGAATCCCGGCGGGAGCATCCGGCTTGGGATCAAAGCTGTCATGCTGAGTCAGGCCGCCAGAAAGAAATACGAAAATGACCGACTTCGCGAGGCCACCACTAGGCGTCGTCAACTTTCCGTCAGCCGCACGCAGCGCCGAGACGTGATTCATCCCCAGCCCCAGCAGGCCGATGCTGCCCGCTTGAATCGCTGTCCGCCGCGAAAGGTTTTCGTGAGCGATGCTGCTTTGCATGTTCGAGTCCTTGGAGTGCTGCGGCTCGACGCAGCCCTTCATCAATTGGAATTGAGAGATTGATGGTCAGGAAAAAAGTAGTTGTTCAATCGCCTCTTGTAGCGACGATTTCTGGAAGTTGAGTGTCTTTGATTTCCAATGAATGGAGGGCTGCGTCGAGCCGCAGCACTCCAGGTTCAACTTAGCAATTCACGAATCGGCTGACCCTCGGAGAGCATCATCGGACGACCGTCGGTGGTGTGGTAGGTGATGCTGTGCGGATTGTAACCCAAAGCCGTGAAAACTGTCGCGTGGACATCCGCAGGAGTGATTGGCCGAGACTTCGGTACGGCACCGATCTTGTCGGATTCACCGATGATTTGGCCACCGCGAATGCCGCCGCCCGCGAGAATCATGGAATAGCACTGCGGCCAATGGTCTCGGCCGGCGGCGGAATTGATGACCGGCGTGCGGCCGAAGTCCCCCATCCAGATCACCAGCGTTGAATCGAGCAGGCCGCGTTCGGAAAGATCGTCGAGCAGAGTCGCAAAGGCTCGCTCCATTGGCGGCACGAGCGACCTTTCTAAACGGCCAAAGTTGTCGGCGTGCGTGTCCCAAATGATGCTCTGTCCGTTCACCGTCGTGACGAAGCGAACGCCCGACTCGATCAATCGACGCGCCAACAGATGTGATTGCCCCCAGGTGTGCCGGCCATACCGCTCGCGAACTTCAGGCGGCTCGCGCGTGAGATCAAACGCCTCGCGCACGGCGGCGGAACCGACCAGCGACAGAGCCTTCGATTGATTGAGGTCGAGGTCTTGCGAGCCGCTTGCCGTGATCGGCTGGCAGCGTTGCTGAAGTTGATCGAGCAATGCTCGACGGTCATCTTGGCGCTGCGACGTGATCCCCTCCACGGCACCAAGATTCGGCACGCTGAAGTTCGCGGCATTCGGATCGACATTGAGCACGAACGGATCGTGGCTCGTACCCAAGCAGCCGCCGAGTTGCCCCGGTGTGAGATACACGGTGCTGTCGCAGTGCGGCGCGGGAGTGATCACATACGGCGGCAGCGCGCCGCTGTAGCCATCGCGCCGCGCCAGCCAACCGGTCAACGTGCCGAAGCTGGGAATGTCGTTGCGGCTGGGATTGATCAGCGTGCTGTCCATCGGATACGGCCGGCCGACGATCGACCAATACATGCCGGAGTTGTGTCCGCCGTGCGAGTGATGCACGCTCCGCACGATCGAGAATCGGTGAGCATGTTTCGCGAGTCGCGGCAGCAGTTCCGAAATCTCAATGCCGGGAGCACTGGTGGCGATTGGCTTGTACGGCCCACGCACGGTGTCGGTGGCGTGAGGCTTCAAATCCCAAAGGTCGATGTGGCTGGGCGCTCCGCAGTTGAAAATCAGGATGACCGACTTCGCTTTGCCAGCCGTCGCCGCTGCAACACTCCGACCCAGCGAGTTCGCCCACAAAAGTCCAAGACCGCTCAGTCCGCTGCGGGACAAGAACTGGCGACGGCCCTCGGAAGTTGGCGTTGTCGGAACCATGTGGCGGTCTCGGCGAGCAAATGACCGAAAATGGTGGGGATGCGCGGGAGTGTCGAATCAGGCAGGCAAGGTACTCATCGGCAAAATCCGATGGGTTAGGTCACATTGGACTGACGAAATCACTCTGAGTCAACGCGGTCATTCGTCGATTAGCGCGAGCACCGCCGCATCGAGAAGGAATCCGTTCTCGCCATCGGTCAATCAGGTCGGCGTGTCGTTCGGAGCAAAACCGCCTTCTTTGTTGGGCATGACGCGCGATTCGGGATCGGTCATCGGCACCTGAGCCGGATTCTTGGCCGTGTCCACACCACTCGTGGCACGCGTGTCATCCAACGCCTGAGCGATTGCCAACGCCTCTTCCAGCTTCGTCCGCCGAGCCTGCCAGCCCGCCAATTCACTGGGCAACTTGGTGACGCTCTCACCGCCACCAACCTGCGCGGCCGACTGGTCCGAATCCCCCGTTGCCATGCTCAACCTCCGTGAATGACAATCGGGACGGAGTGTAGCGACCCTGGCAATCGTGTTCGTAATCGAGTTCCTTAAAACGACAGTCCCCTTGCCCGGTGTCGGAAAAAACGCTGTCGAATTTAGAAAGGCTCTGACCATGAAATCCCGATTGGTCACGCGGCGCGAGTTCCTGGCGGCGAATGTCGCTGCCGGCATGACGCTGTTTGCCGTATCCGCGCGAGCGGCCGGAATCTCGGAGTTGTACGCCGGTTTGAAGTCAGACGAATTCTTCGCGGGTCCGCTGAAAGAAGAGGCCAAGGTCGTCGATCAAAAAGTCTTCACCGAAGGCCCAGCGGCCGCGTCCGACGGTCGAATCTTCTTCACGAACGCTTCGGCCGCGAAGATTCTGATTTGGAATCCGCAGACTCGCGAACTCTCGACCTTTCGCGAAAACAGTGGCGAGGCGAACGGGCTGCTGTTCGATCACTCCGGCCGGTTGCTGGCGTGCGAAGGGAAGGCTGGTCGAGTGACTCGCACCGATTTGAAGACCGGCGAGATCACCGTTCTGGTGGACCAGTTCGAGGGCCATCCGCTTGGCGCACCGAACGATCTGACGATCGACGCGCGTGGGCGAGTGTATTTCACGTCGCGATTGCCGAACGATGATCCGAAGACTCAAAACGTCAACTCGGTCTATCGGATCGGCCCGAACGGCAGGGTCACGCGAATCCTCCATGAGCCGGACATTCACATGCCCAACGGAGTCGAGGTGTCGCCGGATGGCCACACGCTGTATCTGATCGAATCGGACGGCCGCGAGAATCGCAACCGCTGCATTTTTGCTTACGACTTGAATGAGGGTATGGCGACAAACGCTCGACGGATCATCGACTTCTCTCCCGGCCGAGGCGGAGACGGGCTGTGCGTCGATGCCGAAGGGAACTTGTACGTCGCCGCCGGCTTACACAAGACGCGTGGGACGTCCGAGACGCTCGACACGAAGCCGGGGGTTCACGTCATCTCGCCGAACGGAAAACTGTTGGCGTATCTCGCGACGCCAATCGACACGCTGACGAACTGCACGTTTGGTGGCGAGGACCGCAAGACTCTTTACATCACTTGTGGCGATTTGCTGTTGAGCGTTCGGACTCAGCGGCCTGGCCCGAAAAAGATCGCTCCGTGACGTTCGTGGCGGACGCGGCTTGCGTCCGTCTCGGCGCCGAAACTGCGTTAGCCACGTTTTGGAAGGATGAGGTGCCGCGATGTCGCCGAAGCGTTGTCGTCGAATTGGTCGGTTCGCGTGGCTGAGCCTGCTCATGGCCGAGTTCCCACCGATGCCATCGTGTTTCTGAAGACCGGCTGGGGCCAGCACTGGAAGAATCCGACACGGTATCGCAATCAAGACTCGACGGGACGCATGCACTTCCCTGGATTCTCGGTCGAAGCCGCGCGGTTTTTGATCGAGCAACGGAAGATGAAGGCGTTGGGAATCGACACGCTGAGCATCGACTATGGGCCATCCAAGGATTTCGCGGTTCATCATCTCGTGAATGGAGCCGGTCGGTACGCCATTGAAAATGTGGCGCAGCTCGACAAGCTGCCGGCGCGAGACTTCTTTGTCTTTGTCGCGCCCGTCAAGATCGAAAGTGGATCCGGCGGGCCACTGACAGCCAAAACTGCGTCATTCGCAAAGCATTGCAAAACAACTAGTTACGGAATCTCAGTTTTTCGGATTTTTCCGAAAGTCAACGAAAATGTCCCCCAAAGTCAACGGATCAACGCCAAAAACTGCACCGGGACACGGGTTTGATGCTAACCGCCTCCAACCCGTGTTTCGATACATCGAAAACAACAGGTTGTACACCAGTTTTCCGTCCTCTGGCAAAGCTCAAGAAAGGCGGTGGCGGGCAGTGACTCATTCCCCATCGGTCATCATCTCCAACTTGCCCCGATACCCTGCCAGTGCCTGAACCGCCGCATCCGACATGAATCGCAACGATTCGAGCGAGAGCGATTTTCCCTCGTGCTTGCTCAACGCCTCGGCCACGTCATCGGGCAGGTGGAGCAGCCCATCGAGAACAAGGTCGCCACGGTGGGGAACCAAAGCATCAGCCGTTGCGACCGAGATCGCCATGATGCCGTTGAGGGTCAGTAAGCCGGGAAATCGGCTCAACTCGGCGGCGACTTCGGGCGTGAGGTCCACCAGCCCATTCAGCGAGAGGACCGATCCTCGATATTCGGCAATGGCGGCGGCGACTTCCGGTGACATTTCTTCCAGACCACAGAGGCTCAGGAAACCGCCTTTGAATCGGGCAAGTCGTCGTGCCGCTTCGGGGGAAAGTAACTTCAGCGAGTCGAGATAAAGCGGATCAAGACCACTCTCGGCAACAACGGAAGCAGCCTCGTCCGTGATCCCGTCGAATGTCAGCAAATCGAAACCGACGAATGAAAGCATTTTGTTGACCGGGTTCTCGTCGAAAAACGCCAGAAGCTCGGTTGCGATAGGAGCGTCAAGAATGTTCGTCGGATATTGCATAGGAGTCCTCTCCTACAATACCCGACGTTGTCTTTTACTTTCACTTTGGCCGAAGGAAAGCAGAGAGGAAAATGCGCCGCCTTCATCGGCAGGTTGGGCTTCTGGTCGGGCACTGGTAAAATCAGCAAGAGTTGCGTCTTCACGGTGGGGACGGACGCAGACCTCAACGAGCTTGCCCAAACGAAGGACGAGTTGCAGCCGATGACATGGATGGAATGGTATGACAGCCTTGCGAAACCGACGTGGACGCCCGCCCCAGCGACCATCGGGCTGATCTGGCAGATTCTCTACCCGGTCATCCTCGTCAGCTTCGGGTTCGTTTTCGTGCAAGCGATCCGGCGAAAACTTCCGTGGCTTGTGGCCTTGCCCTTCGCCATCAACCTCGTGGCTAACTTGATCTTCACCCCGATTCAATTCGGAATGCGAAACCTGCCTCTCGCCGCCGTGGACATCCTGATCGTCTGGGGCACGACCATCTGGATGTCGGTGGCGATCTGGAAACACTATCGGTGGGTAGCCGTGGCTCAAGTGCCGTATTTTGTTTGGGTGTCGTTGGCAACAGTGCTGCAACTGTCGATCACGGCCATGAATTGGGGGAGGCCATGATTCGTCTTGGCCTCTGCTGCATGTTTCGGGACCAGCCCATCAAGTTCGCCACGACGACGGCGACAGCCATCGGCAGAATGAAACGGCCCGACGCACTGGCGAAGTTGAGCCGTCTTTGCATGGCGAATGCCGACGCTCTGCTCGCCGCCCTTCAGTATTGTGCCGACAACGGCATCGGCTGCTTTCGGGTGAACAGCCAGATTCTTCCCATCAAGACACATCCAACCTGCGGATACTCCGTGGGCGATTTGCCCGATGGCGACGAGATCATTCGCCGCTTCAAGGAGTGCGGCACGTTCGTCAAGAAGCACAAACTGCGAGCCTGCTTCCATCCCGATCAATTCGTGGTAATGAACTCTCCTCGGCTCGACGTGGTTGAGAAGTCTGTGCAGGAGCTTGAATATCAAGCGGAAGTGGCCGAATGGATCGAAGCCGATGTCATCAACATTCACGGAGGCGGTGCCTACGGCGACAAATCGAAAGCTCTCGCTGATTTCGCCCGCAACCTTGACCGGCTTTCATTGAGCGTCCGAAGCCGATTGACCGTTGAGAATGACGACAAGATTTTCACGCCAGCCGATCTGCTGCCAATCTGCAAGGCAATCGGCATCCCGCTGGTCTACGACGTGCATCACCACCGTTGCAACCCTGATGGCCTGAGCGTCGAACAAGCCACGAAGAAGGCTTTGACGACTTGGAATCGGGAGCCGATGTTCCATCTTTCCAGCCCGATTGAAGGCTGGGATGGCCCGAAGCCGGAACGACATCACGACTTCATCGACGTGAACGACTTCCCTGATTGCTGGCGGCGAAAGAAGATCACTGTCGAAGTCGAAGCCAAAGCCAAGGAAGTGGCGGTGGGGAAGTTGCGGCAAGAATTAGCCGCAGGTCGATCAATGGCCCCACTAAACAGAAACGTGCCCTAAAGATACTCCGTGGCGGCGGACGGCTTCGTAGATTCCGTCCCACAATTTCTGTCGGGCCATCAGGCAACTCACGGCTGTCTCTTCAGCAACTTTCCACAAGGACTCGTCCGAGCCACAAAGCGACTGTACGAGCCGAGTCGCCATCGGGCCATGCTCGTCACCATCCAAGCCAATGTGGCGTTCAAGATAATGCTTAAAGTCATCCAGTTGCCCACCAGCCTGCGTATTCAACTCATCCACGATGCGTTGAAACACGTCTGGCAGCAAATCTTCCCGACCATAGGTGAAGGCTGAAGCAACTGCACACAGGTTGCCAGTCTCGATAATCTCGAAGGTTTGCTCAACAAACCGACGAGCAGCTTCGGGGACTGCTGGTGATGCAAGGGCTGTCAGCACTGGAACGCCCCGGCGAAGATCACTGAGGAATCCATCAATGCCAGCGGTGTTGGCCCCGCATTGTTTCATCGAGCGATGATAAAGCTCGAAATGGCTGGCGAACCCGCCTCGGCCATCATCGTCGGATTCCTCGGCAATCACGATCTCGTTGATGAAGCGGCACGCCTGCGGATCAGCGGGAACCACCCACGGCACTTCGACGCAGCAGAGTCGTCGTTGCAGCACCTTGAGCAACGACATGAAATCCCACACAGCGAAGACGTGGTGTTCCATGAAAAGTCGCAACACATCAAGGCGATCCATTTCGCCGTAGATGCGGTGGTTGAGCAGAGCCTCCCTCAACGGGTTCAGTTGTTCTTCAATTCTGGGTCTGTGGAGCAAGTCGATTCTCTTTCCTGAAACTCAAATCGCCAACCTGCAAGGGCCGTGGGTGCGTGAACACAGATCATCAATTCCGTAACCGCAGGAAGCGTGATTCCTTAACATCGAAAAAAGGCCGACTTCGTGAATCAGGGCTTCGGCGGAGGGGTTTCCCTTGCCAGTCGGATGGCTTCCTTCACGCCCAGCGGTCGGATCGAGAAGACATCCAGAGCTTTTTTGTCACGGACCACAGTTGGATTCTTCAATCCTTCGATGAGATGTCGCCCGACCTCGAAACTGGCAGGCGTCACGAGAGCCAGCCAGAGTCCCGAAAGGTACGGCGTCAGCACCGGGACGAAAATCAGCCACCGCCGTAGCCCTTGCTGACGTGCATATTATCGAATCAAGTCACCGCAGGTTACGACATCGGGACTGCCAATCTCGAAGATTCGGCTTTCACCTTTGTGTAGGTCTTTCGCAGCGAGCAGATAATCCAAAACGTCTTGGATGGCGATGGGCTGGGTGGGCGTGGTGAGCCAGCGAGGATAGATCATAACCGGCAAGCGATCCGTCAACGATTTCATCAACTGGTAGGACAGACTGCCCGCCCCGACGACCATCCCCGCACGAAACTCGATGGTTTCGACCCCCGACCCCCGACTCCCGCAGGATTTCACCAACCTCATGGCGACTTCGCAGATGTGGTGACAATTCTGGATCGGCATCGTCACCAAGACCGCCAAGGTAGATGATCCGCTGCACACCCGCTCGTTTTGCCGCATCAGCGAAGTTCTTCGCCGCCTGCCGATCTTCCTTCTCAAAGTCGTGCGATCCCGACATGAGATGCACGAGGTAATAGGCGGTGTGGACGCC
>SYJG01000462.1 GCA_005798445.1 Planctomyces sp. | reverse complement strand
CGCCTGTGTGGCGATCCCGGCGTGATCGGTCCCCGGCATCCACAGCGCTTCGTAACCCTGCATCCGCCGGTAGCGAGTGATAAGATCCTGAATCGTGCCGTTGAGCGCATGCCCCATGTGCAGCGCCCCGGTGACATTCGGCAGCGGAATCATGATCGTGTGCGGCTTCTTATCCGGGTTCGGATTCGCGTCGAAATACCCGCGTTCCTCCCAAAACGAAAACCATTTCGATTGAGCTTCTTTCGGTTCGTACTGCTTGGCGAGTTCGGTCATGTGTCGGTGTTTGTCGAAGGTGAATGAAAAGTTTCCGTGAGTTTGCAGTGTCGCGAAGAGACCACGGCAAGTCACGCGCGGGAGCGCAGCAGCCGACAAACACCACGAATCTCTGCGAGGCAAGAGTTGAATCGCATTCGTCACGCGAGCGAAACTTCTCCCTCGACAGCTTGAGTGTATCGAGAAGTCGGACTCCCAATGTCAGTGGTCCAACTCGTTGGGCAGTCTGTTGTGAAACAACCTCCGACGGACCATCTTCTGAAGCTCGATTTACTTTCCGCCCCGTTTCGGCTTCTTGTCGTCATCGCTTCTTTTGGGTGGGTCAGAGCGTTTCGGAGGCTCGCTCTTGGGAGACTTGGGGGACTCAACTCTCGGTTGCACCTTCGGCACTTCGACTTTTGGCTGAGCCTTTGGTGCTTCGACTTTTGGCTGAGCCTTCGGCACCTCGACTTTTGGCTGTGCTTTCGGAGTTTCGGCCTTTGGCGGAACTTTGGGCGATTCCACGCGCGGTGTGGATTTGGGTTCACCCGGCTTCGTTTTCAAGTCCGGCGGAGTTTGCCCGCCAACCGGCTGACCTGTCTTGGGGCGATCGAATTTATGACGATCGACTTTGGGAAGATCCTTGGCATCAATCGACGATGGAACGGCAACCTGCGCGGGAGTCTTCGGTGCATCGGCGGCCAGCTTCCCGGTGGTCATCGTGGCCTTGGGGAGTTTGAGCGTTCCGCTTCTCGCCGGCCGATGGTCAGGCCCCCCCTTGTCATCCTGATCCGCCACCTTCTTTCCCGGTTCGTCCGTCTTGAGCTTCACCGTTGAATCCGGCGTCTTGCCGGCTTCTACCGGCTTTCCTTTGCCAGTGTTTGGCGGATCGACTTTTGAGCCGTCCGTCACTTTGCCCTTGAGGTCCGGGGACAATCCACCTTTGCCAAGATCCTTCCGATCGCCTCGGTCGGGATCGATCTTCGCGAACTTTTCCGATTTGGCTCGTTCGCGAGTCAGTTCGCGCAGTTGCTTCGACTCGCGAAACTGCAATTCCTTGTGATCATGAGTGACCGGCTTTAGTGCGACGGGCCGATCGCTCTGCGTCGCGGCCGTCGCCAGCGCCACACCCAGCATCGACTGCTGGCCGATCTGCGACGGCTTGCGGCCGAGGTGACTGGCGAACTGTTGCTGATCCTGAAACGTTCGCCGAGGACGGTCATCGACATGGCTGTCGTAGTGGGAATGCCAATGTGACATCCGAGCCGCGTAATCGAAGTGGTCGTGATGTCGATAATGCACGTTGTAGTGTGTCAGTAGCGGATCAAAGTGACCTGCATGCGAATGCCAGCGCGACCAAGGACTCAACCCCAAAGTGACGTAGCTGGGCCCGTAGTAATCGCCGAAATAATAGTGCGAATATCGCGGCCGAACCCAGAAGTGAACCAAGAGCGGCGTGCTTTCGATCGCGCACCACGGGGAGTAATAATGCGTGGCGTACCAGTTGTTGCGGCGGAAATAGACGGGCGCGAACAGTTGGCCGCGAGTCCCAATTCGATAGTCCCAGTATCCGGCGACGAACAAACAACCGCTGGGGGTCCAGACCCAATGAGCGGGCACCCAGACCCAGTTCTCTTGATACGGATGCCAATAACCCGGTCGCCAGCGGTAACCGACGTCGTACCACATCCAACATCCCGGTACCCAAAAGTAACTGTCGTTTGGCGGCGGGGTGTTCGGCCCGGTCTCCAAGGATTCTGGCGGAGCGAGGCGGTACGCCAACTCATCTTGCTGGTCTGGAACCCACAGGCCGGAAACCCACTGCCAGTCGCCGTCCGCATCCGCGTCCACCCAATAGCCAGGAATCCAACGCAACCCCGGAGGGAGCTTGCGCCAGATACCGCTCACCCACAGGAAATTATCGCGGTCGTCATCCCAGGCCCAATACCCAGGAATCCAGACCACGTCGTCACCCACCGGTTTGAAGTCGGGAGCAACTTCCGCGATGTCTTCGGGGGGCTTCCGCGGAACGATCAGCCCCGCCTCCGGATCATTCGCGAGCGGTTCGGCAAACGCCTCGTGAACGGGACCGCGTGTCAAGACTTCGACGTCATCCTGCGGCAATGCCTCGCGGGGCAGATCATCCATTGGTGGAGGCAGGGGCAGTTTCTCTTGAGCCAGCGAACTCACGACGATGATCGCCGAGAGGCAAAGACCTGCTCCCAGACGACCCAGCGACTGCCAGCCTTGTGACCGTTGTGCGAGTGGCGTTTGTTTTTTGCCGAGCATGTCAAAACTCCTTGGAACGCGATCGACGAGTTCTCCAAAAGCAAATCGGCTCGTCTCGAACGTCGACTCGGACAATTATGCTGTGGTCGGCATCAATCGGAAGACCAGCCCATTCATCTGCGAGATTTTCCGGAGATTTCATGCAGCCTCCGTTTTGCGGTGGGAAGTCTCCAACGTCGCGTCTCTCGACGACGGCAAGCGTCCGATGGGCCGGGACGAATTCGCGATCATTGCCATCGTGGCTTTTCCAAACACCACGGAATTGCTGCAATGATCCACGAGCCAACGGAGTTGGCCGACCAATGCAAACGAATCGGCTCACGGGACTTCTTCAATGCGACTACTCGCCGGTATTTGTTTTTGTGGTTTGCTCATCGTCTCGTTGATCGGTTGTGGAACCAAGTCGGAACCTCGTCGAGTCGCGGTGCGCGGTTCCGTGATCGTCGGCGACAAGCTCGTGCCGGAGGCGACCGTTCGGTTTCTGCCAGAGACCGGAAATGCGGGGCCAGTGGCCATGACGAGTGTTGTCGGCGGCTTGTACAACTTCACGAAATTGGATGGGCCCTATCCCGGCAAGTACAAAGTGAGTGTGAATCTGGAACTGGGTAGCCTATCGAAAATCGCCAGCGACGATCCGAACGCTCCGCCGCCACCGATGAATTGGGAGCAGGAGACCACGGTGCCGGACCGCGAATCCGCGACGCAACACTTTCTTTGGAAGAGTCCCGAGGAGCAAACCGCCGAAACCAATCCGTAGCCGCGTTCCCGAACCCAGGAAGACCAGCACGAAGCGCCAGCGAGTGGCCTGCATTTCTACGGCCCCGACCTCTCGCTGGCGCGTCGAGCTGGTTTTGAATCTCCCGCGAATCATGCCGCAATCTTCTCGACGCTCTGCAACCGTTCGGCCGACCGGCTTCACGCTGATCGAACTGCTGGTCGTGATCGCGATCATCGGGATGCTCGTCGCGATTTTGCTGCCGGCCGTGCAGAACGCTCGCGAGGCGGCGAGGCGGACGCAGTGCAAGAACAATCTCAAGCAGATCGGCCTCGGCCTGCACAACTACCACGACACCAACCGCTGCTTTCCGATGGGATCACACGTTCGGACGTTCGCTTGGGGAAGTTTGCTGTCGCTGTTGCCGCACATCGAAAAAACGGCCGCGTTTCAAACGGTGGACTTCAAGGCTCCCGATTGCTGCCTGTGGACGAAGCAGATGCAGGCCCTGAACAAGCCAGAGCCGGCCAGCATACGGATCACGGCCTACACCTGTCCGAGCGATCCACACTCCGGCCAAACGCTGCTCTCCGGCCCGACTGGCCCAAGCCCCGGGTCCGCCGATTGCGGTCTGCTGTACCCCGGTAACTATCTGGGAGTCTCTGGCGACACCGGCATCGGGTTTCCGGCCTGCTACTTCAGCATCACCGCGACAACCAAAGGCACCGGGATGATGTTCACGCGCAGTTCAACTCGCATGGAGCAAGTCAGTGACGGAACGTCGCAGACTTTGTTCTTTGGTGAGCGCGGCTTGCCCAGCGATCTCGGTTGGGGCTGGGTGATGTGCGGCGGTTCCGAGTGCGAGCAATATCTCAGCGTGGTCAACGGCTTGGTCCCGCCACACGACATTCCCACCAGCAGCATCAACGTCAGCAACTACTGGAGCTGGCATCCCGGCGGCGTCCATTTTCTGCTGGTCGACGGCAGCGTGCGATTCCTGAGTCTCAACGCGTCGTACAACACGCTCAAAGCCCTAGCGACGAAATCGGCCAAAGACTTGGCCGGTGAATATTGAACGCGGCCACGCCCAGCACGGCCATCAGCATTGGTATCTACACAATTCTGCGAACCCCATGAAAACGTGTCCGCCTTACCTCTGCGCTCTTCGCTTCTCTGCGGT
>SYJG01000461.1 GCA_005798445.1 Planctomyces sp. | reverse complement strand
CGTACAGCCCATGCTTCTTGCCGCCAACGCCGAGCGCCTTGTACTTCGCGTCGGCCGCGCAGTTCGGGTTCGTGTCGCGGAACGGCACGAACGCGTGCGCCCCGACGCCGTCCCACATGATGTTGTTCTTCTTCGAGCCATTCCATTCGAATAGCCCCAACTCCGGTTTCGTCCAACGCACGCCGTCCGAGCTTTCGGCATAACAGTAGACGTCGCGCGTGTTCGGCCGGTCCTTGCCGCCGAGATAGGAAAAGTGGCTGCCGCGGTAGTACATGCGGTACTTGTCGCCGTCCTGAAACACGGTGACGTAGTTGGTCGAATTCCCTTCCCACGACTCGTTAGTCTCCAGCGCGACCTCGCGCGGCATCGGTGGATGCAGCCGCAACTCGGCCCGGCCTGCCAGTCGTTCGACAAGCGTGTCGTCCACAAACAACTCGCGCCGCGAGCCGATCTTCACCGGCTCGTCGGCCAGAGAAATCACGTTCACACTCAGCAAAGTGATCAGAATCAGAAAGCGAGTCATGAAATCTCTCCGTCGGCCGATCGCGATCAACAGCCGCGTCATTCGATGGTTTGTTGAAAGACGATGCGCCGCTCATTGACTCGTCGCGTCTGCGATCGCGAATCGTCGCGAGAGCCACTTTGGATCAGTGAATTCATTGCGGCTTAAGCAGCTTGGCGATCGGTTTGCCGTCGTGAGCGACTTTGAATGGGCGTCCGGTGGGTGAGTGGACGATTTCTTCGAGCGGCAGGCCGAGGGCTGAGGCGATCGTGGCATTGAAGTCGGCAGGCGGCACACCATCCGTCGCGACGCCGTGTCCAGCGGCATCGGAGGTGCCGTGGAACTGACCACCCTTGATGCCTCCGCCGGCGAGCATGGCTGAGAAAACCGCCGGATGATGGTCCCGGCCGGCGTTGTAGTTGATCACGGGTGATCGGCCGAACTCCGTCGTCAACACGATGAGCGTTTCCTGCAACAGACCTCGCTCTGAAAGATCCTTGATCAAATTGCCGACCGCCTTGTCGAGAATCCCCGCGCGCGCCGGCAGCGTCCCGCCATTGAAGATGCTGCTGTGCATGTCCCAGCCGCCGCACGTCACTTCCACGCAGCGGACGTTGTTCTCGACCAGCCGCCGAGCCAAGAGACAGCCTTGGCCGAACGGGTCACGGCCGTAGCGATCGCGGTCTTCCTTTTTCTCTTGGTTGAGGTCGAATGCCTTCAATTCGCCGCTCGACAGCAGACTCGCCGCTTCGGTGTAAAAGTCCGTGTAGGTTTGGACTTTTCGCACTTTGAATTTGTCGCGGAACTTCTTGTCGAAGCCGTCAATCAGCGTCACTCGTTTCCCGAATGACTGCTCGGTGAGATACGCCGGGGGCTTGGTGTTCTCAAGTCCGGTGTTCGGGTCACCGATGGGGAGCGGGCTAAACGTCGGGTCGAAGAAGCCGGCGCTAGGATGCCGCGCGGGCGCACCGATCAGCACGGTGTCGGGGAGCGACTTGTTCTGTCGACCTTTGAAGCGTTGCATCCACGGGCCGAGCGAGGGATGCCGCTCAGTGGCGATTTCTTCATAGCTGGTTCGCATCAGGTATTCGCCTGCCTGATGATCGCCGGTCTGCGTGTACATCGAGCGAATCGCGGCGATCTGGTCGAACTGCGTCGCGAGCGTCGGCAGAAACTGGCTGATTTGCAGGCCGGAGACCGACGTCGCGATCGGCTTGGTTTCGCCCTGATTCGCGTGGCCGGGCTTTAAATCGAACGTGTCCAGATGCGTCATCCCGCCATTCATAAAGAGGTAGATTAGCCGTTTCGCTTTGCCGGCGGCCGTACCTTCGGCGGCGGTGACGGTCGCATTCAACCGCGATAACAGGCTGACACCCAACATCGACTTGGCGGCGTATTCGATGAATCGCCGACGATCAAGACCATCAAGCTTGGCGAGGAGATTCTTCATGAGATTGTTCTCTGTCTGTGCGATGAATTGAGGGTTCGAGTTGTGGCGTGGGATCGTCTTCCAGACTGTCGAATTGAGCTTCCAGACTGTCGAATTGATCGAAGAATCATCGGTTCATCGACGAATCACAGGCTGGAAGCCTATGCCACAAAACTTTATTGGATGAACAGGAATTCGCGAGTGTTGACCAATGACCAGATGACGTTGCCGTAGCCGGCCGGGCCGTTTTGTTTGACCTCTTGTACTCCCAGCTTGAGTTCTTCCAGGTCCGGTTCGCGATTCAAGATCGTCAGGAAGACAGACCTGATTCCTTCGCTCACGGACGATTGCTTCACGACGTTGTTGTAGATCGTGGAGTTCTTTTCCAAGAGCATGTGAGTGATCGGGCCGTTGAACATGAACAGGACTTGCGGCACCGATCCGGTTGTGGACGAAGCGGAGATCAATTCTCGATCCGATTGTCCGAACATTCGTAAGAAGTGATTTGGCGGCACCGGAGACGGCAGTTCGGATGCGCGGGCCAGCAAGGCTCCTTGATAGGTGTACTTTGCTTGCCGTGTTCCTTGAGAGCCATCAATTTGGTTGCACTTGTCGTCGGACGCGAGCAGCACCGGGGCCGTGATGGAATTCAGATCGACACCCATAACGTCCGTGCGGACCTGCGCGGGCAGTTCGCGAAATTCGTCCGGTTTGACCACAGCGAGCGTCAGGAACGAATCCCAAACTTGCTCGGGCGACATGCGGCGGAGCAGCGGGCCGGGGAAGTGGTACGGCGCGCCGTGGCCGACCTCCTCGAAACATGCCTGTCGCTGATACGTCTCGCTGTTGAAGACGATCCGCAGGTACTCCTTCAGATCGAAGTCGAGTCGCTTCATTTCAGATTCCAGGAACTGCATCAGCTCCGGGTTCTCGGCGACGGTCGAGTCCATCATGTCGTCAACCGGTTCGATTTGGCCGACTCCGAGAGCCTGCTTCCACAAGCGGTTGGCGATGACCAACGCGAATCGCGGATTGTCTTTGGCGGTCAACCAGCGAGCGAACGCTTTGCGAGGCGGCTCGCCAGAATTGATCTTGGCGGGGCTGCCGAACAGCGTTTTCGGCTCGATCACGTCACCCGGCTTGGCGTCGTCGTAGGCGTAGTCCTTCGGCAAGCTGACTTTGCGATCCACCTGATCGTTAACGACCATCATGTTGATGCCGATCAGCCGGTTGAAGCGATACGAGTTGTTGCGGCGATCTTCCTCTTCCTGTTCGATCTCGGCGTATTGTTCCTGAAGCCGATCGTTGGGGTTCGACTCCCAATATCGTTTGTCGCCGCCGCCGGTGCTCGTCAGCGTGCCGAACGTGAAGGCCGCCACCTGATAGAACTCTTTCTGAGTCCAGCGATCGAACGGATGGTTGTGGCATTGAGCACAGCCGATGCGCGTTCCCAGAAAAATGCGGACGGTGTTGTTCATGTTGTCCAGCGGCATGTTGGAATCGCGCTGAAGGTAACCGGTCGCCGGGTTCTTCCAGATCAGCCCTTCCGCGCTGATCATCTCGGATACCATTTTGTCCCACGGCGTGTTCTCGGCGAGCGACTGCTTGATCCACTGCCGGAAATGTTCGCCGCGCACGTTGCCGTTGAGGTTGTCCGTGTAGCGCAGCACGTCGGCCCAATAATTGAAGAAGTGACTGGCATAACCGTCGCTGCTCAAGAGTTCGTCGATCAACTGCGAGCGTTTATCAGGCTCTTTAGCCGAGAGAAATCGCTTGGTCTGCACCAGCGACGGAATGGTGCCGGTGATGTCGAGATAAATGCGCCGCACAAACTGCTCATCGGTGGTCAGTGGATTCGGTTTGACGTTGTGCTGCTGATAATTGACGGCAATCAGGTTGTCGATCTGCTTTGCCGACTTGAGTGCCTGAGGCCGTTTGCCCGGCGCGACCTCTTTGGATTTCACCAAGAATCGCTGAGCCAGCGGATCGTCCTTTTTGGGATCAGTCTTCTTGGCCGCCTTGGCTGGAGACGGTGGCGGCGACAATTCCTTCAATTTATTCGCATCGGCCAGAGCCTCCGCCGACTTGCCGAGCTTCTTGTAACTCTGATTGCGAGCCGCGTAAGCCTGAAGGAACTTCGGTTCCAGCCGAATCGCCTCGCTGAGATCTTCAACGGCCAACTCATACTCTTTCTTGGCACCGCGAGCGTACCCGCGATAACAAAACGCTCCCGAGTGCTTCGCATTCAGCCGAATCGTCTCATCAAATTCTTTGATCGCACCGTCGAAATTCCCCTGATCCAGCAACGCCACTCCCTTTTGGTAGTGCGCTTTCACCGACTTCGGATCGAGTCTCAGCGCCTCGTCGAGATCGGCCATCGCCTTCGGCAGATCCCGTTTCAAACCGAACAGCACGGCCCGGTCGCAGAGAATATCGACGTCACCGGGCTTCAATTTCAAGGCCTCGTCCAGATCCGCCATGGCACCGTTGACGTCATTCTTCGAAGCCTTCGCCAAGCCGAGCCGATAAACCCCCATGACCAGTTTGGGCTGCAACTCCAGAGCTTTTTTCTGATCGGCGATCGCTTGATCGAAGTTCCCTTTGGCTCCGTAAGCCGCGCCTCGATGGCTATAGGCTTCGGCGTGTTTCTCGTTCGCTTGAATCGCCCGGTTGAAGCTGTTGATTGCCTTGTCGTGTTGGCCACGAGCGATGTACGCAACTCCGCGATTGATGTGTGCCTCGATGTGATCGCCTTTTTCCAATACGGCGAAGTACGCGCTGTCGATCGCCTTCAGGAACTCACCCTTTTGGTAAAGCGCGAAGGATCGCCCCGCAAACGCATCGGCTCGATTGACCACCGCGGCGGTATCACGGCCGGCCTGAGCCGTCACTTGATCAAACTCTTTGATGGCCGCGTCGTACTCGGCCTTGCCGTTGTACGCTCGCCCTCGCGAGACCAACGCGGCACCACTGGTCGGCTCAATCACCAACGCTTGATTCGCCACCTGGATCGCCTGATCCCACTCGGACTTCTCCAGACGCTGTCGAGCTTGACTAACGAGAGCCTCAACCTGTTTTTCCTTTTCGGTCTTCGGCTTCGGGTCTGGGTCGGCCGCACTCGCCAAAGAGTCGAGCATCAGCGCCGCAACGACTGCCAGCAGACACACGGCATGAACCGTCGCAACGCGACGAACGGAGAACTGACCAATTCGACTCATAGGTCCATCCTCAAATTTAAGAGTCAGCGCTTCCGACCAATCGACGCACCGACACTTCGCTGTTAGCAGAAGCCGCAAGTTTAAGCGGCTTCCATGTGCGGCGACTCTACCGAGAAACCGCCTCAGTTCACCAGTTACTCACAGCCCCAAGGCAGGGCCACATTACGGAACAGTTCCCAAAAGCACGCCCGGTACCTGCCCCTGGGGATAACACTTCGCGGTCACGATCGGGCTGCTGGCTGGCAGACGCAAGTCGAGCGTCGTCCAGTTGGCAAATTCCGGCGACGCGATGCGGCTCCCCGATTCCAGGCCCAGCTTCTGCTGGACTTCTTCCACGGATAGCTTTTCATGTCGGTGCCAATGACAACCCCATTGGACCAGCACCTGCCCGGGCTTCGCGGCGTAGAGGTTGTGGTGCAAATCAAATCGCAGATCTGACAAGGTGAGTCCGGCCGGTCGCTGTCTTAGCTCGTTTTGTTCGGCAGCGGCGGGCGGTTTCGCCGAAGGAACGTCAGCCAGCCGCCAATGGGATTGTTCCGCGAGGTCAAACCAACCGCCGGTTTGGATGTCGCGATTCCAGGCGATCAGGTTGTGGTGAATGCGATGATCGCGATTCCAGATGGCAAAACTCTCGCCGCCGCGCCCGATCCGATTTGTCACTCGAACTTGATCGCGGAACTGCAAACCCTCTTTGTTGCCGACGAGCAGGTTGCGCTCGATCTGACACCCGGCTGAACTCGAAAGCGAGATTCCACCGTTCGCGCCCCAGGCGCGATGTCGCGGTGCAAAGCCGTTGCGGACGATGACATTGTCGTGAGCGTGCAGCCGGTAGGAGATCTCGTAAAAAATCCCGGCGTCGTCGTTGTCGGCGATCAGGCAGTTGCGGACCGTGCATTCCTCGTTGCCGATGTCGAACCAGATGCCATTGCCGTGATTGTCGCGAAAGGTACTGCGCTCGATCACCGCGTTCTTGCAAAGCACCAGTTTGTTGCCACCCGCCTCCCAATCCCTCGAAAAATTCTTGACGTTGTTGTTTTCGCAAAGGCACTCGGTGATCAGCAGATCGGCTGCGGTGGCAGTGAAGCCGAGTTGCCCGTTGTCGCGGAACACGCATCGTCGAGCCACGCAGCCAGTACCGAAAAACGCAACCCCCGCCGAGTTCATCTGCTCGACGACGCAATCTTCCAACAGCCCGTAATTTCCTTTCAGCAGCACCGCCCCGTGCTGCGCCTGGTTAGCCGCGTAACGAAACCGAATTCCGCGAACGTGAATGTGCTCGCCCCGAGATTCCCACACGACTTGCCTGGCCGCCGCTTGCACGTGATGCCGCCACTGGACCGGGTCGCGGTTCATGCGGTCCCACACGTAGAGCCGATGCGCCTGCAGGTCGGCGAAAAATGTGCCGCGAGTGACTTCCTTCAGCGTCGCCACTTGCTGCACGTGATACCCGTCGGCGATGACTTGCTCGCAACGACCGATGAGCTTGTGGTCGTCGTCGTCGGGATGAGCGTTGCTCGGCGACCAGCCGGCGAACACATGCGGCCACGGCGTGCTGAAGAT
>SYJG01000460.1 GCA_005798445.1 Planctomyces sp. | reverse complement strand
CTAATCATGTCGCTTGAATCACGAACTCGAAAACCAAAGATTCCCACAAGCATCGTGCTCTTCACGGGTGCCTATTTGTTGCCGGCGATCGCTGCTGCCGTCTGGACGCAAAATGGGGAGTTTGTGTTTTATTGTGCTGTCATGCTGATTCAGGCGGTGCTGGTAGTCGTGACGCACCGACGCAGCGGGTTCAGTCCGCGCGTGTTGTGGGGCTTAAGTCTTTGGGGACTGGCCCACATGGTCGGTGGACTCGTGCCAGTGCCAGAGTCTTGGCCCATCAATGGCTCCATCCGAGTCGTCTACAGTTGGTGGATCATTCCGGATCGATTGAAATACGACCAAGTCGTCCACGCTTTCGGCTTCTACGTCACGGCGTTTGTTTGTTGGCAAGGGCTGACTGCCATCGTTTGCGACCTGCATCCTGCTCGTCACTGGCAACCGACTTTTGGCTCCTTGCTGCTTTGCGTCGCTGCGTCCACTGGGTTCGGAGCGCTCAACGAAGTGATCGAGTTCGTGGCGACGCTGCTGGTGCCGAAGACGAACGTCGGAGGCTATGTGAATACTGGCTGGGACTTGGTCTCGAATCTCGCAGGAGCAATCGCTGCGGCGTTTTGGATCCGACTGGCCTGGAAGCCGCCGACCCCAAATCAAAACCCAACCAACATCTGAAGGAACTCAAGAGTGACTCGCATCGTTGATTTGACAACCCACGACATACGTTTTCCCACCTCGCGCAGCCTCGATGGCTCGGACGCGATGAACCCGGACCCGGATTACTCGGCCGCGTACGTTGTGCTGAAGACCGATCATCCCGCTGGCCTGGAAGGTCACGGCCTGACCTTCACGATTGGGCGAGGCAACGACCTCTGCGTGCAGGCGATCGAGGCGATGCGTCATCTGGTGGTCGGGCACACGCTCGAAGAGTTCACGGCCGACATGGGACGGTTCTGGCGGCATGTGACCAGCGACAGCCAACTCCGCTGGGTCGGACCGGAGAAGGGAGTCATTCATCTGGCAACGGCGGCGGTCGTCAACGCCGTGTGGGATCTGTGGGCCAAGGTCGCCGGAAAACCACTCTGGCAATTGCTGTGTGATATGTCGCCAGAAGAGATCGTGAAGTGCATCGATTTTCGCTACATCACCGACGCGCTCACGCCCGGCGAGGCCATCGAATTGCTGCGAAAGCTCGAGTCCACGAAGGCGGGGCGCATCGCTGAGATGCAGCGCGACGGTTATCCGAGCTACACGACCTCGGCTGGCTGGCTGGGCTACGACGACGACAAGCTGCGACGGCTGTGTCGCGATCTGTCGGCTCGCGGCTGGACGCACTTCAAAATCAAAGTGGGCCGAGATCTGCAAGACGACATCCGCCGCTGCCGCATCATTCGCGAAGAGATCGGCTGGGACCGTCGCCTGATGATGGACGCCAACCAAGTTTGGGACGTCAGCCAAGCCATTGCCTGGATGAAGCAGCTCGCCGAGTTCAAACCGTGGTTCATCGAAGAGCCAACCAGCCCCGACGACGTACTCGGCCACGCGGCGATTGCGAAGGCGATTGCCCCCATCCAAGTCGCCACCGGCGAGCACTGTCAGAACCGAGTCCTCTTCAAACAATTCCTGCAAGCCGGCGCGATCGGCGTATTGCAGATTGATAGCTGCCGTGTCGGCGGCGTGAACGAAATCCTGTCCGTGTTATTGATGGCCGCGAAGTTCGACATCCCGGTCTGCCCTCACGCCGGCGGCGTCGGCCTGTGCGAGTACGTGCAACACCTCGCGCTGTTCGACTACATCGCCATCAGCGGCTCACTGGAAAATCGCCTCTGCGAATACGCCGACCATCTTCACGAGCACTTCGTCAATCCGCTCGTGATGCAGCACGGCCACTACATGCCGCCAACCGCTCCCGGCTACAGCATCACCATGAAGCCGGAGTCACTTGCGGAGTTTGCATTTCCCAGCGGTGCCGCATGGCGGTGACGGGGGCGTCTTCCACGCATCACGGTAGGTCCGAAATTCCGTCGGTTGATTCAGCGGGACGCGTGAACTGTGAAAGGTATTTGCGAAAGTTCCATAGCCTGTTCCCTCGGCGTCGGAAGAGACTCACGTCGGCTGGAGTCGGATAAGTGTCGTAGCCTCCGCCGGTTTGGGGTTCAAACGTCGCTTGTTCGGTTCTGACGTTCTCAACGACCCGACTCAGAAGCCGCGCGGCGTGCCGGAACACAAGACAATCCATCTCCACGAGGGACATCTCACGGGGAACGGGGATCTCTTCGCGACACAGGATGGGGCCAACATCGATTCGTTCATCAACGACCGCATGAATCGTCGCGCCAATGGTCGCGTCCCCCTTCACCAGTGCCCAGAACGTGGGAAACGGTCCTCGACGAGCGGGCAGCAATCCGGGATGCACGTTGAGCAGTCTTCCCGGAGGAACAGTTTCAATGACGGATGACTTTGCGATCTGATCGAAGTACGCCAGCACGATCAGATCCAGTTCGAGTGACCGAAGTTTCTCGACAAAGTCACGACTGTTGATGTCGGAGATGTGAACCAGCGGGATCTTGTATTTCCGGGAAACTTGCTCCACCGAGTAGACGGCCTTTGGTCTTCCGAGAAAGCGATTCACAACATCCGTCAGCCACAGCAGCGGATAGAAAACGACCAGATGCAGGCCGTTGTAGACGGTGAACCGCCAACCGGTGCGACGGAGATTGTGGCACAACTGCTTCACAAAGGAGCCGGACTTGCCACCAAATCGCCGTGACGCGCCCAGGAGAACCACTTCGTGGGCGTGCTGACTCACAAACTCGTGAATGCCGACCGCCGAAAACAGACTGTCGAGAGTTAAAATGGCAATTCGCACTTTGAACGTCACTCCGCAGCCGACGCAACGGCTGAAACCATCTCGATCAGCGTTCTCTCCGGTTGCACCACTGTCTCGCGCTGGCAATCCACGCCCATCTGACTTTTGTGATCTCGCACTTGCCGACTTGTGAGAAACGGACGACCTCAACGACCGAAGCTAGGCAGTCGCCAGTTCACATGAGACGCATTGTAGACGATCAGTCGAGCTTTGCCGCTGACAGGATCGATCTCCAATTGTTCCGTTTCTTCAATCGTGAATTTCACGGAGTGATCCATTCGCTTCTCCACCAGCCAATTTCGGATGGCGTTTTCAACGTCTCGCAGAGTTTGCAGGCGTGCGTCAGTCGTCATTTTCGAGGGAAGTTGTACTCGAATGACAAGCCGATCCACCTCCACCACAAAGATTTGTAATCCCAACAATGTCTGGGTTGGCAGGTACGCGAGAGACAGCGGTGTGACCAGTTCGAGCAGATCTTCGTTGTTCCTCAACTCGAAGGATCGCTCTTGTCGTCCGGAAATGTTTTGCAGCCACCGAAACGGAGAGGCGGGGCGTTCTTCGTTCACCACCAGCACGTCGTCGATGCGGTAACGAATCAGAGGGATCGTGCGATTGAAGATGTTCGTCACGAGCACATGCGTTGGGAACAGCTCAAAAACTAGGTCGTCTTCAAACAACATCAGGCCGTCCGATGAATCAGCGGCCCCCAGAAAGAGAGTTTCGCAGGAGGCATAAAGATCGATGACGCGGGCCTGAAATGTCTCTTCAAGCTGACGACGAACTGCAGGCCGCAGGACTTCGCCAGAACTGCACACAAATCGCGGCCGCAAACGGAGCCGCTGGTGTTGCTGTTCCAGAGCCAACATTCTCAGGGTGCTGGCGTAACCCGAAAGAATCTGTGGCTGAAACTCGTTGAGCTGCGAGTCGATCTCTTGGACGGTCAGATTCAAATCGAAAGGGCGGCAGTCGAAGAACAGTCGATTTGTTCGTCTTCGGCCAGTCATGGCCAGACTGACTCCCGCGAAGTGTTGATCCGTGATGGCGACAAAGGCAACTCGGCGCTTCCAACGCAGTCCCGGAATGAGTCGATTCTCATGGCTACATCCTCGAATCCATTCGCGCGGCGTGAACGCCATGTATCCGGGAGTTCCTGTCGTCCCGGAGGTTCTCAGCACATAAAAGCGGCCATCCAATAGCTCGATTGGATCGCGTGACCTTTCAACAAACTCGGCGACTCGTGAGCGAGTGATCGTGGGTTCGGTCGCGATCCGATCAAAATCGCGAATGAAGATTGTCTTGGTCAACTCGGGAAAATCCGCGAGGCGACAGCGGTCGATATCGAGCCGACGGCCGGCTGCGACGTCGGCAAAGTACGGTGACTGCTGAACCGCGAATTTCACCAGACGACGAAACATCGTCGCCTGTCGAGCCTCTAATTCTTTACGAGTCCAGCATCCGACGCGTTGACGATCCCAAAAGTCACTCAGCCACCACAAGCTTTCCCGAAACAGTCCGAGGCTTGGACCTGCCCAAGGATTGCGTGCGCTGGGTTAAGAGTGGGACTGATGGATTGACACGGAACAGGTTCCTGAGAATCAGGCCGCAGGCCTGGGGATTGGCGGCGGGGGGCATTTTCCGCCGCGCGCAGTCGACTCAATT
>SYJG01000459.1 GCA_005798445.1 Planctomyces sp. | reverse complement strand
TTCGGCACCGTCCTGGTCGCCACCGCACCCTCCTTGCCCACACAGCTTTTCAACATCAACGTCTTGTCATGCAAATCACAACCAACCATCAATACGTCTGACATCTCTCAAGCTCCTTGAAATAATTTGGAAATGGGGTTTGACCTCTCCATCCCAAGTTCACCTTCAAGGAGCCCTTTTTCAAACCTCCCACATAGTGACTGGCGCGTCGTACTAATTTTGAAGATTCCGAAAATTTTGTGGCGTGATCGGCGGCCAGACGGCGCATTGAGGGTAGCACCGATCTGAACTTCATCCTCTGAGCGAGGCTGGCGTCATGAGAGAACGGGAATTGTTTCTGGCTGCTTTGGATATTGAGGATCCCGCAGCCCGTCAGGCGCACCTGAAAGCGGAGTGCGCTGACGATGCGGAGCTGCTGGCTCGGGTCGAGTCGTTGTTGACATCGCACGAGGGGCAGAGTCAATTCCTCCACACTCCGGTGGTCGAGCAGATCGCGGAGGTTTCGGACGCGGGGAACGCCGCCACGATCCTCGCTGGAATCGGCTCCACGCAGGACGACGAACCCGACGCGACGGCACTCCATTCCCACGGACCAAACGCCATGACTGAGAACCGAGACGACCTCGACGACGAAATTCCTTTGGGTTATTTGGAGCCTTCGTCGAAGACTGGTTCGCATGGCCGGCTGGGCCATTACGAAGTTCTGGAGGTGATTGGTCGCGGGGCGTTTGGGACGGTGTTGCGGGCGTTTGATGAGAAGCTGCATCGCGTGGTGGCGATCAAGGTCATGTCGCCGGAGATGGCGGCGACGTCACCGGCTCGCAAGCGTTTGTTCGTGAGGCTCAGTCTTCGGCGGCGATTCGGCACGAGCATGTCGTCAGCGTCTACGCTGTTGAGGAAAAGCCAATTCCGTATCTGGTGATGGAGTTCATTCCCGGCCTGACGTTGCAGCAACGGCTTGACCAATCGGGGCCGCTCGATGTGCCGACCGTGTTGCGGATCGGCAGGCAGATCGCGGAAGGACTGGCGGCCGCGCATGCTCAAGACCTGATTCATCGCGACATCAAGCCGGCCAACATTCTGTTGGAGACGAGTGCTCGCGAGATGGTGAAGGTCACCGACTTCGGACTGGCTCGCGCGGCGGACGACGCCAGCATGACGCAGAGCGGCACGATCGCCGGGACGCCGATGTACATGGCTCCCGAACAGGCGATGGGACACAAGCTGGATCAGCGAGCGGACCTGTTCAGCTTTGGTAGCGTGCTCTACCAGACGCTCAGCGGCCGACCGCCGTTCCGCGCGGAGACGACGGTCGCGATGTTGAGGCGAGTGGTCGAAGACGCGCCGCGGCCGATTCAGGAAATCATTCCCGAAGTCCCCGATTGGATGTGCGAACTGGTCGGCCACTTGCACGCGAAGAATCCGAACGAACGATTTGCCTCAGCCCGCGAAGTCGGTGAACTGCTAGCTCGATGCACAAGCGATCTTCAGGCCGGTCGAATGCCGAAGATTCCTGACCCGTCGCGAAAGACCCGCACGGAGGAATCGCCCGTCATCAATGTGGAACCAATCCCGTCGCGCAGCAGTGAACCGCATCGTCGCCGTTCTCTGGTGACGATGGCTACGGCAGCGGTGATCCTGTTCGCCGCGTTGGGACTGACGGAAGCGACTGGCGTCACACACTTCGCCTCGACCGTCATTCGGTTGAGTACCGGTTCGGGGACGCTGGTCATCGAAACCGACGACCCCGGCGTGAAGATCGCCATTGACGGGGAAGAAGTCCGCATCAAAGGAGCCGGTATCGAGGAACTGACGCTGCGTCCCGGACAGTACAAAGTCGAGGCGACGAAGGAGGGCAAGCCAGTCAGACAGGAACTGGTCTCCATCAGCCGAAACGGTCGGACTGCCGTGCGAATGAGTCTGGAACCAGCAGCGGCAACTGCGAGACCGACCACGGTTGAACCTCCGCGGAACAAGTCCGACGTTGTCACCCACAAATGGCCAGCGGACGCTCCGCAGCCAGCAATCGCACCGTTCGATGCCGCTCAGGCTCGAGCGCATCAAGAAGCCTGGGCCAAACACCTCGGTCTGCCTGTCGAGTTCACGAACTCCATTGGTATGAAGTTCCGCCTCATTCCGCCGGGTGAGTTCCTGATGGGGAGCACTCCTGAACAATTGGAAGACGCCCTCAAGCAGCGTGGCGAGTTGCCGCCAGACAAACCGGGATTGCTTGACGTTTACAAGAGCGCCGCGCCGCAGCACCGAGTCATCCTGACGCAGCCGATCTATCTGGGGATGCACGAGGTCACGCAGCATCAATTCGAGCAAGTCATTGGCAGGAACCCCTCCACTTTTTCAGCGACCGGTCGATCCAAGGGATTCGTCGCTGGAATCGACACGCAACAATTTCCCGTCGAGATGGTGTCTTGGAATGACGCGACCGAATTCTGCGCCAAGTTGAGCGAACGGGAACGCCTCACGCCGTTCGATGTTGAGAGTCGCGAGGCCGGCGCGCCGTTGACGGGAACGGGCTACCGCCTGCCGACCGAGGCCGAGTGGGAAGCCGCCTGTCGGGCCGGCACAACCACCAAGTTCCGGGTCGGGGACAACGATCGGGACTTGCTACAGTCCGACTGGTTGGAGCCCCATTCGGAACATCGTCCCCATCCGGTGGGTGAGCTTCGAGCGAATCCCTTCGGGTTGTTTGATGTTCACGGAAATATCCAGGAACTGGTGTGGGATTTGTGGGAAGCGAAATACTACTCACAGTTTGAGTCGGCACCCGCGATCGACCCGCTCGGTCCGACCACACCCGGAATACGACGAGTCTCGCGTGGAGGAAGGTTTGCTGCTGACGCGAGTGTGGCCCATTCCTCGAAACGGGGAGTGATGCGCCCGACGGAAGTGTTGACGTTTGTCGGTTTTCGCGTGGCGTTGCCGGTAGAGGCCGTGAAGACAGCGAAGCCGCAAACGCCGATGACAAAGTAAGAACCACTGCCACCCACATTCACGAACAGCATCGGCATGGAGTTCGTGATCGTACACAAGGGCAAGTCGTGGCTGGGTGGCGGCAGGGACAAGCTGGGCGACAAGGAAGTGGAAATCCCGGCCGACTTCTACCTGGGCAAGTACGAGCTCACGCAGGAGGAGTGGACTCAGGTGATGGGTGAGAACCCCAGCCACTTCTCGCGCACCGGAGAAGGCAAAGAAGCGGTGATGGAAATCAGCGACGCGGACCTGAAGCGATCCCCCGTGGGGATGGTGTCGTGGGATGAGTGCCAGCTCTTTGTGGCCAAGCTGAATCGGTTGGAGAACGAGACCGGCTGGGTCTATCGGCTGCCAACCGCAACGGAGTGGGAGTACGCCTGTCGGGGCGGCCCGATGACCGACAAGGCTGACAGCGCCTTCGATTTTTACTTCGCCAAGCCGACGAACAATCCACTACGAGAACAGGCGAGCTTTGGAAAAAACATGGGGCTGAATCGGACAGGCAAAGTCGGCTCCCACGAAGCGAACGGGTTAGGAATCTTCGACATGCACCGCAATGTTTGGGAGTGGTGCGACGACACGATGGAATTGGCTGACGGGAAGATCCAGCGAGTGCAAATGGGTGGCAGCTGGAACCACATCCGCTCGCGAAGTGCCGCGGCAAATATCGAATCGGAGCTTCCCTCGCATCGCTCGAACGCCCTCGGCGTGCGCCTGGCCCGCGTTCCGTCCGGCGCTCCGTGAAGTCCCTTCGGACTGCGGCAGCCTGCTGACGCTTTGGCCTCAGCAGCCTGCTGCTGAGGGGCTGGGAATCAAAACCCATTCCTCCAACAGCAGGCTGTTGGAGGGAAAGCGGCAGCAGGCTGCCGCAGTCCGAAATGGTCACTTCACCTTTGCGAATTGCTTCTGGAAGAACTCCAACATCTCGGTTTGGACGTTGCGGCCTTTGGCGTCCGGTTGATAGACGAAGACGTTTTCAATTTTGAGTTCGCCATTTTGGCCTTGAGGTGCCGGCCGAAGTTCGGGTGATGGATGCCTTGGCCGGGGCGAGCGTCGGCGGGGAGCGGGCCGTCGGCTTCGTTGTAGACCATGTAGGGCGGCGAAGCCGCAATCTCATTGGTGGCGGTCATGATTGAAATTGGTCATTTTTTTTTGGTCATTGGGTTTTGAAAATTGAGATTTCATGCTCAAAACAAAATCGCCTTCGGCGATAACGATATAGGAGCTGTCATCGCGGACGAGGCCGAGGTTTCCGTCGGGCCTGTCCAGACGGAAACCAACAACTACTCGGCGACAATGACACGCCTCACAAAAATGCGGACTCTCCGTCTGGCAGGTTCAACGGAGTCGATCGTTGGCAGTTCACTTCTTGCCGATGCAGTACAACGCTCGGTCGGTTCGCAGCAGGAGTTGTCCGTTGTGAACTGCGGGCGATGCGTTCGTGCGGCTGTTGTCGTCGGCCAACGTGTTGTGAGCCAGCAGCTCGTATTCGGGTTTGGCAGCGACCACAAACGTCCCTTGGCTTTGTGAGACGAAATACAACTTGCCATCGGCCAGCACGGGGGAGGACCAGATCGTTCCTGATCCGGGGTCGAGCCGCTTCTCGAAAACGAATTCGCCGGTCGCGGCGTTTTGGCAGCAGACGATTCCACCGCCGTCGGTGGCCCAATACAGATGACCGTTGAGAAACACCGGCGAGCCGACATTCGAACCTTTCGGCTTGCGCCACACGCCATGCGATTCGGTGACGTCGCCGCTTCCGCCGGCTCGCACCGCCAGCGAGGTGTGGCCTCCGCCGATCGCGAACACGACTCCGTCGTGCGCGACGACGCTCGGGCAGACGTAGCGATGGACACCGTCCGCGTTCCAGAGCGGCTTTCCGTCGATGGGATCGAAGCTCAGCAAACGGCTTTCTGTGCTGACGATGACCTCGCGGCGCGACTTCGCATCGACCAGCAACGGAGTGTTCCACGCCGAGCGAACTCCACCGGCTTTCCAGACTTCTTTGCCAGTCAGCTTGTCGAGAGCGACCAGTGAACCGCTTTCGACACTGGCATTGACCAGCAGGAACTTGTCGAACAGCACCGGCGAGCAGCCCGATCCCCAGCCGTGAGTCCCCTCGCCAACGCTCGCTTGCCAGAGTTGTTGGCCATCGAGATCGAAACAGAAGACGCCCGACTTGCCAAAGAAAACAAACAACCGCTCGCCGTCACTGATCGGCGTGCTGGCGGCGTAGCCGTGGTACGAGCCTTCACCTTCGTACTTGTGTTCGGGCAACTTGGGTTCGAAAGATTTCTTCCAGAGTTCCTTGCCGCTGCTGCGATCGAAGCAGAGCAAGTGGCGACGAAGTTCTTTCGAATCACCTTTGGCCGGTTCGAGGCCGTAGCCGTTGTAGCAGGTCAGAAAGACTCGCTGGCCGACGACGATTGGACTGGACGAACCGGGGCCGGGAAGCTCGACCTTCCAGGCAATGTTCTCGGTTGAGGACCATTTGGCTGGCGTCCCCTTTTCGTCGCTGATGCCCAATCCACCGGGGCCGCGGAACTGTGTCCAATCGCCTCCAAACGTCGGCATCGTGAGAGAGGCCGCAACCAACATGAGTAACGACGCAACGCGAATGAGCATGGCAACCTCCTGGTGGGATACGAGTGATCGGCGGACCAGCACGACGCGCCAGCGAGTGGCCAACGTTGAGACCAACCATTCGCTGGCGCGTCGTGCGGGGTTTCATCGATCGGTGGGAATTCGACGGAAGGGATTGTAGCCTTCGCCGCCTCAATTTCAGGAGTTCGACATGCGAATCGTTACCGGCGGCGTCCTTCACGAAACCAGCACCTTCGCCAGCGGCAAGACCGTCGTTCGCGACTTCGAGACCGGAATCGGTTGCGCTCGCGGACGCGAGATTGTCGATAAGTATCGCGGCGCGAATTTTTGTGTCGGTGGCTTTATCGACGGCGCGGAGAAACACGGCTTTGAATTGATCCCGTTGCTGTGGGCCTTCGCGTTTCCGAGCGCCGTCATCGAACGAGCCAGCTACGATACGCTGAAGAACGAATTTCTCGACGGGCTGCGACACGAGCTGGCAAACGGCGTCGATGGCGTATTGCTCGATTTGCACGGAGCGATGGTGGTCGAGGGGATCGACGATGGTGACGGCGACTTCATGGCCTCGGTTCGCGAGGTCGTTGGCCCGAACATCCCGATCATCGTGACGACTGATCTGCACGCGAATCACGCACCACTCCGAGTCGCCTCCGCGAACGCCATCATCGGCTACGACACCTATCCGCACATCGACATGGCCGAGCGTGGCCGGGAAGCCGCCGACTTGATCGTGCGTGCGATTCGTGGCGAGGTTCGGCCGACCAGCGCGCTCCGGCAGTTGCCGCTCTTTTGGAGTGCGGCTTGCCAAGTCACCGCTCACCCGCCGATCGACGAAGCGTTCCGCTTGATTCACGAGGTCGAACGTCGCCCCGGCATCTTGTCGGCGACACTTTCGACCGGCTTTCCGTGGGCCGACATCCCGCAGATGGGAGCGTCGGTCATCGTGGTTGCTGACGGCGACCAGTCGCTCGCGCAGCGAACGTCTGACGAAGTCGGTGATTGGATTTGGTCGCGCCGCGAGCGTTGGTTCAAGCCACCGCTGACGGTGCGCGAGGCGATTTCGCTCGGTGAGCAAGATGGACGATTCCCGGTCATGTTGGCGGACATGTCAGACAACACCGGAGGCGGAGCGGCGGGAGATTCCACCGAAGTTCTGCGGACGTTCGTCGAACTCGACTTGCCTGACGCACTGGTGCTCTACATGGTTGATCCCGATGTCGCAAAGCAAGCTCACGCGGCGGGAGTTAGTGGGCGATTGCGAGTCGAAGTGGGTGGCAAATCCGATCCGGTTCAAGGCCCGCCCGTGCCGCTGGAAGTCGAAGTGGTCGCGCTCTCAGACGGTCGCTTTCGCTACGACGGACCAATGTACGCCGGAGTCAACGGTGAACTCGGAGCATCAGCTTGGCTACGGCATCGCGGCGTGAACATCGTCGTCGTCAGCGTGCGGATGCAGCCGCTCGATCAGGCATTTTGTCGGTCGATGGGAATCGACTGCTCGAAAATGAAATACATCTCGGCAAAGTCCGCCGTCCATTTTCGATCCGGCTTCGAGCAACTCGGCGGCCCGATCTACAACATCGACGCCCGCGCGATTCACTCGCACAACTTCGCATCGCTGGCATATCGACGCCGTCGCCCGATGTGGCCGCTGGATCCGCTGTAGGTCAAGCTTTCCAACCTGACCCGAATGGGCAAACAATGATGTCCATCGTTGATTGGGTCAGCCTGGAAAGGCTGAGCTACTTGGCTCTCGCGAATTCGGCCGGTGCCGATTGTGGCGACTCGATCGCCGTCTGGCTGCGATCATGTGCCGAAGAGGGTTGCGGTGACCGGAAGAAATAGACTCCGACCGCGATGACCAGTGCCATCGCGAGAGCGCTCACGACGACCGCGATCGTGGGATGACGGCGAGCGATCTCAGCGAAGCCTTGAGCCTCCTGAAATTTGGCCTTGGACTTCGCGGGCAAGTTGGGTTTAGTGTTTTTTGCGACAGCCGTTTTTGTCGGCTGGATTGGGTTTGGTCTCGAAACTGTTGGGGATTTAGGAGTGGCTGCCGGCTTCGTGGTCGTCGCTGTTGTCGGAGCCTTGACGTTGGTCGTGTCCGACGAATCCGCTGGCGGATCGGTTGGAACGGAATTCGGTGGACTGCTCAGCAAGTCTTTCAACCGCAGCGCGGCGTACATCGGCAGATGCTTCTCTTTCCATTCGTGTGGAGCATTCTCGAACAGCCAGGAGGTCAGAGCATCGGCGAGTTCCCGGCCGGTCTGGTAGCGGTCCTCTCGTTTCTTCGCGAGCGTTCGGTCGAGAATCTTGGTCAATGACTCTGGGACTTCGGGACGTTCGTGGGTGACGGACGGAGCAGGTTGCGACTGGTGAGCCATCAACCGCTGCACCAGCGTTCCTTCGGTAAATGGCGGATGGCCAGTGAGGGCGCAATAAAACGTGCAGCCCAAGCCGTAGATATCGGCTCGCGAGTCGACGCTGTGGCTGTCGATGGCTTGTTCGGGAGCGAGGTAGTCGGCGGTGCCGATGACTCGTTCGTCGTGCTTCAGCGTCAGCGACTCCTCGTCAGTCGTCTTGAAAAACCGAGCCAAGCCGAGATCGAGGATTTTGACTTGGCCATCCAGGTTAATCAGCAGATTATCCGGCTTGATATCGCGATGAACCATGTTTTTGGCGTGCGCGTGTGCCAGCCCCAAGGCTGCCTGCCGAATCACGTCCGCAACCGTCACCAGATCGAGTCGATGATTCTCATTCTCGTTGATCAGATTCGTGAGCAGCTTGCCTTCGATGTACTCCATCACCAGAAAGTGAATGTCGATTCCGGTCTCGACCTGCTTGTCGACATCGAATGCGCGGATGATGTTCGGATGGCTGAGCGCCGCGACCGCCTTCGCCTCTCGATAAAAACGACCGAGGTACGACGTGTCTCCGACTTTGTCGGCCGGCAGCACTTTGATCGCGACCAAATGATCCATGTAAATGTGGCGGCCGAGATACACCGCACTCATCTGGCCGGTGCCGAGCAACCTCATCAATCGATAGCGGCCGAGAAAAAAGCCCTTGTGTCTCCCTTGCAACAGCTTGTCCGCCTGCCAGTCGGTCACGAGTTCGCGCTGAATCAGCTCCTTCGCGATCGTTCTCGAATCGTTGACGTCACTTCCCGCCGCTCGCATCTCGCGGATGACAGATTCCAATGGTTCGGCCTCGACCAGCCCGCTGTTGCGGACACCGTTGAGGAACGAAGCGGCGGTCAGTTTGAGAGTCATGGTTCAGTCTCACACAAAGAGGGCGTGTGCGTGTCGGTCTCGAAGGTTGGAAGCTCGGCTGAAATATTCGTCGGCAAGCGGTCCTCTTCCGGCGGCGTGAAAGAGGTTGGCGAAGTGTTCGAACCCGGCAGAGACTTCGTCAGAGTCGGTACCGAATTTCCGTTCGCGCAACTTCATTGTTCGTTCAACCGCAGCTCCGGCGGCATCGTCTCCGCGAGCGATCCGCACCTCAGCGAGCAACTCGACAATCGGGGTCATGTTGGGATGGTTGGCCCCATGCAGACGCTCGGCGAACGCCACGAGTTTCTGTGACGTCGCGAGCGCGGAATCGTATTGCTCACGTCGCAGATAGAGCTTCGTCAGCCGAGTCAGTCCCGGAAGGGACTCGCCCGGCCGAGCCTGTTGATGCGGTTCACGCAGCTCGAGCTCTTGTCGCGACAACGACTCGGCCTCGTCAAATTGCACCAGAGCCATGCGGGCATCGGCAAGCGTACCCAGCACATCGGCGTGCAGGCCGGAAATTTGATCGAGTGTGCGAGCATGCTTTTTCCGAATCGCGGCACACAACTCGATTGCTCGATCCGGTTCGTTGTCGGCAACCATCAGTCTGGCCAAGCGGTGCATCCCCTCGGCAACCAACTTGTGCCCTTCCCCCAATTGCTTGCGGCAAATGTCCAATGCCTTGCGATAGGATTTCTCTGCCGCGGAATGATCACCGCGAGCCAACGTCGCATCGCCAAACAGCACGAGTGTCGCCGCCACATCGGGATGATCGCCTCCCAAGACGTCTCGCTGAACTCTCAAGGCACGCCCGTAGAACTCCTCGGCTTGCTCGAAATGATCTCGAGCGGCATGAAGATTCCCATAGGTATTGAAGGTCACCGCGACGGCGGCATCGCGGACATTGCCTCGGCCATTTTGGATTTCGACCGCTCGTGCCAGCACCTGCTGCGCGCTGCCGTGCTGACCGCAGTCGATGTGCAGTCGCCCAAGAAATGTCAGAGTCAGCGCAAGTTGGGGATCATTCGGACCAAATGCCTTCTCGTAGATATCGGCCGCTTGGCGGTAAATCGACTCCGCTTCGTAGGAACGCCCTGCCGCTTTCGAGACTTCCGCGAGGCTCCGCAAGGTTGTCGCGTGCAGCGACGGGTACGACTGCGAGTGTGCCTGCCGAATCGCGAGCGCTCGCTTGAACAGCGATTCCGCCGCCTGATAGCGGCCCAAATCGAATCGAA
>SYJG01000458.1 GCA_005798445.1 Planctomyces sp. | reverse complement strand
GATGACCGGATCGAGCTTGCCTTGCCGAGCGAGCTCCGTCAGGTCGCGGCCGAAGCTGTCGAGAGCGGGAGTCTTGCTCTTGCCCTGCTTCTGACCCTGCCCGCCGCCGCCTCCACCGCCGGAGGTTCGTTCGGTTTGCTCGCCCCCCTCGACCCCGTGGCCGAGCAGGTTGAGCACTTCTTCGCGGACGTCTTCCAGCTTCAGGCCGAGGTTCATCAGGACTTGAGCCGCGACACCCTCTTGCTCGCGCAGCAGGCCGAGCAACAGGTGTTCGGTGCCGACGTAGTTGTGGTTCAGGTTGCGAGCCTCTTCCATCGCGTACTCGATGACCTTTTTGGCTCGCGGCGTTTGCGGCAGCTTGCCCATCGTGACCATGTCCGGCCCTGATTGGACGATCTTTTCGACTTCCAGGCGGATCTTGCGGAGATCGACATCCAGCCGCTTCAGCACATTGGCGGCGACGCCCGAACCCTCTTTGACCAAGCCGAGCAAAACATGCTCGGTGCCGATGTATTCGTGGTTGAAGCGTTGGGCCTCTTGATTGGCCAACTGCATGACTTTGCGAGCACGGTCGGTGAATCGCTCGTACATTCCGTTTCTCCTCAAGGCCTCGTCAGCGGGTGTCGTCCCGTGTCGGGGTCGGTTATCTGAATCCGTCCTGGAGTCTTGTTCGTGAGTTGTTTTTCGCCGGGAAGAGGAGGAGGTCAAGGTGCGAAAGCCGGTTCGACCGATCTCTCGTCAATTTGTCCTCGTTTCCTCCCTGGTGAACTTTTGGGCTGAGCCAGAGTCTAGCTCGCGATTTAGGGTCGCCACTGAGCCATTTTTTCCGAAATTGGCAGCCGCGCGGACAGAATGCACTCCCCGCGCCACCGGCCGTGATTCTGGTCCCTGTTGCTCGCTGACAATCCCTACTTGCGGCAACCGGCCGGGAGACCAAACGGCTCAAGGGGTTGAGCCACTTCATTCTCGGTCATTGGTCGCGGTCGGAGTGTAGTTCCTGCCCCGGAAGTGCGGCAAGGTAGCCCTGCCGCGTTGAGCGACCGCAGAACAGCCCTGCCCTGCCGCGCCGGGGATGGGATCGTCAGACGGGAACGACTTCCAACATCGCGGGCGACGCCGGCAAGAACTCCGGCTCTGGCAGACTCTGAATCTCGACGGTCTGCCTGCTCAATTTCCGATTTGGCGAGCCAGCAATTCGCACAAATTGAGTCAAAGGCAATCGCTGCATCAAGACCTGTAATATCGGAGCGGGCAGCGCATCGCCGGTCCACTGCAATCGCTTGAGCGACGGGAGATCGCCATCGACGATCGAATCACTGCGGACCAATTCGGACAACACTCCGTGGTTGGTCAACCAACCAGTCAGTTCGTGCGAGCGGACGAAAACCGCGAGTTGTCGAGGTCGAGCCAATAGTTCCTGAGGAACAATGTGCAATTCGGCTCCCGCAGCCAGCGCCGCAAAAGCCACCGCCCCGGCCAGCGGTGACTTTAGGGGAGCAACGGCGATGCGGTCAGATTCCTTGAGGTCGTCGGTCAAATGCACTCGTTCGAGAAATGCGAACACGTCCGCGTGCGAGACGATCGTTGGATTTTGAACGCCTGACGCGATCACAGTCGCCTCGAAGATTGTCGAGCCTGACGAATCACCGACGGCACTGGCCACCTCGCCGGTTCCGTAGAATTGCAGCGCCGGCGAATTCGAGGTTGCTCGACAAGCGAGCGGCTCAGTCGGCATCCGCAAAACGTCGATCCCGGAAAATGCCGTCGCGAACTGGTCCCCTTTGATCGGTAGCGCTTCAAGCGTTCCAATCGTGATCGCGGCAAGATTCGGATGAACCAGAACTTCGACCGCGAACAATTCCTCCAGAACAGGGCGTACCACTCGTCCGGCCAGAATCATCGTCGACTGCGACTCACCTAAAATCTCCGACAACTGGTGCGTCGGAGTCGTGTTGTCGATCGGCACGGCAATGCAACCGGCCTTCAGAATTCCGAGGACTGCGAACAGTGCATTCGCTGAGTTCGGCATCAACACGGCGATCCGATCGCCGGGATGACAGCCATGTGCTCGGAGCGTCTGCGCGAGCTGATTGGTCAATCGGTCAAGTTCGGCATACGGGATCTGCTCGTCTCTCCAGCAAACCGCCAAGTGATCTGGTCGAGCAGCGGCGTGAGACGCCAAGAGTTCGTGCAAAAATCGCGGCATGATGGGTTTCCTCGTCGTGCATGTGTCTCGTGGATGTGTCATCGCTGCAGCGCTCGAGCCGCGTGCTCGACAACGGCGACGCGTTTCGGCTCGACGGTGATTTCGTTCGCCGACGTGAATTTCGAAGCGGCCCGTTCATTTCGCTGGCGTTCCACGGCGAGCGGCGAATTGATCCAGAGTTGCAGCGGCCCTTCGCTCTCGAACAACGAAAGAAAAGCACTGCCGGTCGCAAACGCTTCCAGCAGTTGCGGATCACGAGCGTGAATGAGCGTGTGCGAACTGCGAGGGCGAATGATGCAGAGACGGTCGGTGAAGGCTTGCAGAAATCGCGGGATGACTCGACCGCTCACCGCGACCGCACCCTGCCGAGCGGATTCGTGCAGCAAATGGTCCAAGACCGGCCCAATCGTTTTCGGTAACGCCACAATTTGCGAGACGCGAACAATCCGCGTGTCGGTCATCTGGTAGACGTACCAGCCAAGCGGTTCGCCGGTGGGTGATCTCACCAACCTTTTTTCGCTGGGACCGCCGGTGTACATGAAGTCGAGCCGCGACCAAATCCAATCGACCGTCTCGCGGTCGTACACCGGCCGCAACTCATCTTCCGCGCTGAACTTTTTGAAATGTGCCAAAAACAGTTCCGGTGTCAGTCTTTCCGAATCCAACGGCAACTCCGGCCCGAGTTGTGTGAGCCGTCCGCAGCTTTGACGCAGTACCCGATCGGCCAACGCCGCCAGCGGCCGACCGCCCGAAATCAGTTTGCCGAACCGTCGATTGCGCAACATTGACAACCCGAACTGAGCCGGCTGCAAAACTTTCACCCAAGTCAGGCCGTACCATGAGGCGATCGCGCCGCCCAATCCCATCCAGATTTTGCGTGACGACTCATTGGCAATATCCGAAAACAACAGATCCTGAGGCCCGGCCATCATCTTCTTGAGCAACTTCACACCGAGCATTTGCGAGCGATGAGCCGGATCAACGAACAGTTCACAAGCCACCGCCGCACGGATCGGTTGCCCCCGAAACTCCATACGCCGCGTGATTCGCCCGATCATGCCGGTCAACCGTCCGTCGTCGCCGACGCTCACCAGCCCCGGCATCTCCGGGTCGGCGTGAGGCGTGTCGAGAAACAACTGCGGCATCAGATTCTCGATTACCGCGCGCAGATGCGGCGACGGCTCGACGTGCGGCCCCTGTTCCGTCGCCAGCAAGCGCGGAATCTGCGGAATGTCTGCGGAAGTCAGCGGTCGAATCATGGAGCCTCTCGCAGAAACGAAAGGGCGAGCCGAATAGCGTGCCACACAAATCGGTGACAGGACGCGGGCGAGCGGTACCGGCTCGCCAGTTTCCCAAACTGATACGGCGTCCGTTCGCATCGAGCCAGCCGTGTTGCCTTTTGGCAACGTCGAGTCGTACCCCTCGCTAGCCCAACCCAAAGCGTCAGATTCGAAGTTGCGCCTTTTGACGCACTGAGTGATCACCTTCACATCCCGTCCCCACCGACCTCGCGTCATTGGTCTCTACACAACTCGAAATGGTCGGCAATTTCACCATCTCTGCGCTCTTCGCTCGTCTGCGGTAAAAGTGACGGAAACTGCCTTTTTACCGCAGAGAAGCGAAAAGCGCAGAGGTAAATCGGACACGTTTTCATGGGGTTCGCAGAGTTGTGTAGAGACCAATGACGCGAGGTCGGTGGGGAGCAACCACATTTTCAACAAACGCGCAACTTCAAAGAGCATCAGCGAGGGCGGATACTCCAGCACCCTCAGATTCACAGCCACTGGGAGCGTTCGCCCTCGCTGACGCTTCGGGTTAAATTCCGCGCAGGTTGAAAACCTGCCCAACGAATCCGGAGCCACTCATGCCGATGTCCCGCGAACGTAGCCAAGCCCAATTCCAGCGAGCCGTGAAGTCGATTCCCGGTGGCGTCAACAGCCCCGCCCGCGCGTTCGGTGCAGTCGGCGGCGAGCCGCTGTTCATTCATCGTGCCGACGGCGCGTACCTTTGGGACTTGGACGACAACAAGCTGATCGACTTCGTCGGCTCGTGGGGTCCACATATTTTGGGGCATCGCCATCCCGCCGTGCTCGCGGCCGTCGAGGACGCACTGACTCGCGGCACGAGCTTCGGAGCGCCGACCGAACTCGAATCGGAACTCGCCGAGCTGGTCATCGCAGCGGTCCCGTCGATGCAGAAAGTTCGCATGGTCAGCTCCGGCACCGAAGCCACGATGAGCGCGATTCGCGTTGCTCGCGGGTTCACGGGGCGGGACAAGATCGTCAAATTCGCCGGCTGCTACCACGGCCACGTCGATTCGCTGCTGGTCAAAGCGGGGAGCGGAGCGCTGACGCTCGGAGTCCCATCCAGCCCCGGTGTCCCGGCCGGCTGCACGTCCGACACGATCGCTTTGGAATTCAACGATGCAAACTTGCTTGCCGAAACGTTCGCGGCTCAAGGCGACAAGATCGCGGCGGTGATCCTTGAGCCAGTCGTGGGCAACATGGGGGTTGTCGTCCCGCAACCGGGATTCCTCGAAGCCTGCCGCGAACTCTGCACGAAGCACGGCACCGTCTTGATCTTCGACGAGGTGATGACTGGCTTCCGACTGGCGTTCGGCGGCGCTCAAGAGCTGTTCAAGATCACGCCCG
>SYJG01000457.1 GCA_005798445.1 Planctomyces sp. | reverse complement strand
TGCCCCGACAGCGAATGCCGATTCGACGATTGTTGCCGAAGATGGTTCGGTCACGCTCGACGTGCGCACGAACGACAGCAAGGGACCGGCCAACGAGAGCGGTCAATCACTGACGGTCACGGTCGCGACGGCGTTGCATGGCACGGTGACGATCAACGCGAACGGAACGCTGACCTACGAGCCGAACGATGACTACAACGGCTCAGACACGATCAGCTACACGATCACCGACAACGGCACGACGAACGGCGCGGCCATTCCACTGACCTCCAGCAGTACCGTGGCGGTGGTGGTCACGGAAGTGAACGACGCTCCGACCGGCACCGATGACGAACTTGCGAGCGTCCTGGAGGACAGCGGCAAGCGGATCATCTCGTTCGACACACTGCTCGGAAATGACTCGGATGGTCCACTCAACGAGGCGAGTCAATTGCTGACGATCACGGCGGTCAGCAATCCGGTTGGCGGAACGGTCACGATCAATGGCAGCAATGTCGAGTTCACGGTGGCCGCCAACTTCAACGGCATCGCGAGCTTCACCTACACCCTGCGCGACAACGGTACGACTAACGCCCTCGACGATTTTCTGACCGACACGACCAATGTCTCGTTCACGGTGATTGCCGTGAACGACGTTCCCAGCTTCACGAAGGGAGCGAGTCAAATTGTCTTGGAAGACGCCGGCGCGCAGACGGTCACTGGGTGGGCCATGTCGCTGTCGAAGGTACCAGCCAATGAGTCTGGCCAAGTGCTCGATTTCCTCATCAGCAACGACAACGCCGGCCTGTTCGCGGTCGCTCCGAACATTTCAGCGGACGGCACGCTGACTTACACACCCGCTGCCAATGCCAACGGCAGCGCGACGGTCACCGTGCGAATCCACGACAACGGTGGTGGCGAGAACGACGGCGTCGATACCAGCGCCCCGCAGACCTTCACGATTACGGTCACGGCGGTGAATGACGCACCCAGTTTTGTGATGGGGCCGGATATGCACGAGTCGGGTGACGGGACTGTCAAAACCGTTTCCCATTGGGCGACGAGCATCAGCCCCGGTCCGGCGAACGAATCAACTCAGACGGTCAGCTTCACTTTGGTCGCCGTAAACACATCGCTGTTCACGACGCAACCCGCCATCGACGCCGATGGCAATCTGTCGTTCACACCCAAGATCGGAGCCGTTGGCTCGACAACTGTGACGGTGACTGCTCGAGACACGGGCAACACCGACAATGGCGGCGACAACGACAGCGTGCAGACCTTCATGATCACGCTGTCCGGATTGAATAAGGCTCCCAGCTTTGTGGTCCCCTCGCCGAATCCCGACGTTCACACGTCATTGGAAGATGACGGTTCGCAGATTGTTCCTGGCTGGGTGACCGACATTCATCCGGGCCGCGCCACCACGGTGGACGGGCTCGACGATGCCGATCAAAACGTGACCTTCCTGGTGACAATCCCCGCCGCGAACAACACGCTCTTCACGGCGGATGGCCGGCCAGCGATCTCGGCGGACGGGACACTGACCTACACGGCCGCTGCGAACGCCAACGGTTCGGTGCTGGTCACGGTGATCGCTCAAGACGACGGCGGCACTGCCAACGGCGGCAAGAACACCAGCGCGGCGCAGACCTTCACAATCAAACTCACGGCGGTGAACGACGTTCCCAGCTTCACGCTGAGCCGGACTCAAGTGGATGTACTGGAGGACTCGGTGGCGACGACGGTCGCCGCCTTCGCGACAAACCTCGTCAAAGGGCCGACCAATGAAGCGTCACAGGTCCTCAACTTCCTGGTCGAGGCCGAGGATCTGACGTTGTTCAGCACCCAGCCCGCGATTTCGGCTGCGGGCGTGTTGACGTTTAAGCCCGCGTTGAATGCCTATGGTTCGACCACGATCACCGTGCAACTCCACGACAACGGCGGAGTCGCGAATGACGGCGTCGATACCAGCGAACCACAGACCTTCACCATCAACATCACGCCGGTCAACGACGCCCCGACCTTCTTGATTCCCAAGGTCGCGCCGACGAATCACTCGAACCACACGTCGCTGGAAGACGCTGGCTTGCAAACAGTGCCAGACTGGGTGACCGCTATCACCGCTGGTCCCAACGACCTCGACCAGACCGTCGATTTCATTGTCACCGTTCCGGATGCCAGCAAGCCGTTGTTCGCGACGTTGCCCGCGATCTCAGCGGATGGCGAATTGACCTACGAAGCGGCTCCAGATGCCGTCGGCACGGTGACGGTCACAGTGGTCGCACATGACGACGGTGGGACCGCCAATCTCGGCAAAAACACCAGCGCGGCACAGACCTTCACGATCACATTGACTCCGGTCAACGATGTTCCCAGCTTCGATTTGCCTGTGTCCGAGGTTGTGGTGCTGGAAGACGCAGTCGCGCAATCGCGAACCGGCTTCGCCACCAATCTGCGCAAAGGTCCGACGAATGAAGCGACTCAAACGCTGAGTTTCCTGGTGACCAATGACAACAACACGTTGTTCGCCACTCAACCGGCGATCTCGCCCCTGGGCGTGCTGACCTTCAAGTCGGCACTGAACGCTCATGGAACGGCCACGGTCAGCGTACGGATCAAGGACAACGGCGGAGTCTCCAACGACGGCGTCGATACCAGCGAAGAGCAGACCTTTACCATCGACATCACTCCGGTGAACGACGCCCCGACCTTCCTGATTCCGAAGGTCGCGCCGGTGAATCATTCGAATCACACTTCGCTGGAAGACGCTGGCTCGCAGTCTGTGCCGAATTGGGTCACGGCCTTCACCGCCGGTCCGAACGACGTCGATCAAACGGTCGACTTTATCGTCACGGTGCCGGCAGCCAGCCAGGCGTTGTTCACGAGCCCACCGGAAATCTCCGGCGATGGCACGCTCACCTACGAAGCGGCTCCTGATGCCAACGGAACCGTGACCGTCACCGTGGTCGCTCACGATGACGGCGGCACGGACAATCTCGGCAAGAACACCAGCGCGGCGCAGACCTTCACCATCACGCTGACTCCGGTCAACGACGTCCCCAGCTTCGAGTTGCCCGTGACGGCGATTGAATTGTTGGAAGATGCGTTGGCTCAGAGCCGGGCAGGCTTCGCGACCAACCTCAGCAAAGGTGCCGCGAACGAGACGACTCAGAAACTGAAGTTCCTGGTCACCAATGACAACACGACGCTGTTTGCGACTCCGCCAGCCATCTCGGACACCGGCGTGCTGACCTTCAAACCGGCGCTCAATGCCAACGGGACGGCCACCGTCACGGTGCAAGTCCAGGACAACGGACTGGTCGCCAATGGGGGCGTGGACACCAGCGAACCGCAAACGTTCACAATCAACGTGATCCCGGTGAACGACGCTCCCAGTTTCCTCAAGGGAGCCAATCAGACGGGCAAGGAAGATGATCCCGCCAAGACCGTGCTCAATTGGGCGACCAAGCTCGCTGTTGGTCCGGTGAACGAATTGGGACAAGCACTCGACTTCCTCGTGACCACCAACAACGACGCGTTGTTCAGTGAACTGCCAGAGGTCTCCCCCGAGGGAACGCTGACGTATCGCACGGCGGAAAATGCCTTCGGCGTGGCGACCGTCACGGTGCGACTGCATGACGACGGCGGCACTGTCAACAACGGAGTTGACATGACGCCGCTGCCGGCCCAAACCTTCACCATCACCGCCACTGCGGACAACGATCTGCCAACGATCACAGAACTCGACGACCTGACGATTGACGAAGACACGAACACCGGCGCGCTCAATTTCACCATCGGTGACGTGGAGCCCGGCACGTTGACACCGTCGAAGTTGTCCTCGAATGTCAAACTGGTGCCACTGGCCAATATCGTCTTCGGTGGCAGCGGCACCGATCGCACCGTCACTGTGACTCCCGCCCCCAACCAATTCGGCTCCTCCACGATCACGATCAAGGTCACGGATGCCAATGGAGGTGTCTCGCAAGAAACGTTCGTGCTGACGGTGGACCCGCTTAACGACGGAGCTCCAACGATCAGCAATATCGCCGATGTCACCATCACCGAGAAACAATCGACGGCGGCCATCGCGTTCACCGTTGACGACCCGGACGACAAGCTGGTCAACGGCAACTCTGCGCTGGTCGTGACGGCCACCTCTTCCGATCAAACGTTGATTCCCGACGCCAACATCGTGTTGGGTGGGACGGCCGGCAATCGCACGATCAAGGTCACGCCCGTTCCGAATCAATTTGCCACCACGGCCACCGCGACGATTACCGTCACCGTTACCGATACCGGCCTGCCGACCTTGACCGCTCCCGACACCTTCGTGGTCACGGTCAATCCCGTCAACGAGGCTCCCGTTGTCACGGCCACCAGCTTCCAAATCGAAGAGTACCCCGAAGCGGGTGAGGGAGACTTGGTCGTCGGTACGGTCACCGCGATCGATCCCGATTTGGGTGACAGCATCACAGTCTGGTCGATCGTCGCCGCGTCGAATCCCGGCGGAATTTTTGCCATCGACGCCAACGGCCAGATCACGATCGCCAAGCCGGAGCTGATCGACTTTGAATCGCTCGTCGGCGGGGCCTACAAGCTCAGTGTCTCGGCGACGGATAACAATCGCGGACTGGGAACGACCCCGAAACTTGTGGGGACCGGAATCATCACGGTCAACGTGACCGACGAGTTCTTTGAGCTCGACGTTCCGTTGACTGCCGACGCTGCCAATCCCGTGACGATCAAGAAAGTCGGCACCGCGTTGCAAGTGCTTCGCGGCACGACCAACTTGATTCCCGTCACCCGTGCGGAAGATATCGACGTGCTGACCATCAACGGTGGCAGCCTGGCGGACACGCTCACGCTGGATACTTCGTTGAACGTTGCCGCGACGTTGGCCAACAAATTCAAGGGGACGATCGTCTTCAACGGCAATGATGGAAACGACGTGCTGACATCCAATTTGATCACGGTCAGCACCTTCCATGTGGAATTCCGCGGCGGAGCGGGGGCGGACTCCGCCAACGCCGGAGCCGAAATCGACGCACTCTTTGGCGGCGACGGAAACGACACGTTTACGGCCGGTGTCGGCGACGATTTGCTCGAAGGCGGGGCCGGTGACGACATCCTCAACGGTGGCAAAGGCAATGACACCTACCGCTTCGGAGACGCCGCTACCGCCGAAATCGACACGGTGAAAGAGATCGCAAGCGAAGGGACAGCCGACACGCTCGACTTCGGCGAAGTCAGTACCGCAGTCACGGTCAAACTGACGCGAGACAACCCGCTGGTGACGCATTTCAATCGCACGGTCAAGACGGCGGCAGCCGGCCAAGCCGCGTTCTTCGAGAACGCCATCGGCGGTGATGGAAACGACATCCTCATCGGTAATGCCGCGGCCAATAGTTTGATTGGCGGCGCGGGAGACGATGTCATCAGCGGTGCGGGCGGCAAAGACACCATCAACGGCAATGCCGGAGCCGATCAGTTGCTCGGTGGGGCCGGTCAAGACAGCTTGGTGGGTGGCACCGAGAACGACATCCTCTTTGGCGAAGCGGACAACGACACACTGACCGGCGGCGAAGGCGCGGATTCACTATCGGGTGGCCTTGGAAGCACCAACCTTACGGACTTTGAAGCGGAGATCGATATGGTCGGCGCGTTCACCGATGAACTCAACGCGCTTCTGGCGGCATTGCCATGAGCCAGCTGTAATCGAACACAAAACGTCCAATGTTGCGTCTTGTGCGCGGTTTGAGGGCGGACCAGCGGACCCAACTTTCCATTCCCGCTGATGTCCTCGAACGCTGGCGGCAAGAGTGACAACAATGGCTCCGGCAGCACGGCATCAACCCACGCGCTCACGATTGGCTGCAACTTCAAAAGCTCGATCGCAAAACGCAGCAAGAGTTCTTTCAGTACTTCTCAACCCGCTGGCACGATGAGCCGGATGCGTGCCGCGGAGCCTGTGTGCTGCGACGTCACGACTTGGCCCAGATCGTGTCCGACAGTTTGCGGAAGTTCGATGGCGAGCGTTATGAACTAACCGATCTCGTCGTGATGCCCAATCACGTCCACCTGCTGGCCGCATTTCCAAACGAAGAGGCGATGCTCAAACAGTGCGAGAGTTGGAAGCATTGGCAAGCCACTCAAATCAACCGAGCCATCGGTGCGTCCGGCCGCTTCTGGCAACAAGACGGGTTCGACCATCTCGTCCGTTCGTCCGAACAGTTCGATCACCTACGCCGCTACATCGCCGACAACCCCAAGAAGGCGCGTCTCGCGGCTGGCGAATTCATCGTCTGGTCAAAGCCGCTCGATCAAGCCGCCGAAAAGTAGCCGTCATCGCTCCGCGTGACGAGCCTTTTGTGTTCGACTCGCGAACGGTTTAGAAGCGTTCGACGCCGTTGCCCCGAAGGCTCATCACGCGGAGCGGTGATGGCTACTTTGAACGCGCCGTTGCGAACCGAGCCGGCCGATGCGGCTTTGCCGGTGAATGCGAGACTGGTTAGAACGTCTCGCGTGAGGACAGCCAGCGGTTCGGAGGTCGCTTTGACGAGTTTGCCTAACACGCCACTAAAGCCTGAATTGTTTGAGCTCGCGACTGCCGCGGTTCATGATGGACTCGCGCGGCTGCGTGGGCTGATAGCAAGCACTCCCCATCTCCACATTTCAGGACCGTATAGATGGTATGAAGTCAGTGTCCGCGAGAACGGGTTGCCAAGTTTCAGCGAAGGTAACAGCTCTGCACCGCTGGCTTACTCATCGCTTTTTGGTGGCAGTGCCGGTCGCGAAATCGACCGCACAACCATCAATTCATTTCGATTATTCGTCGATGCACTCGTCGCGGATTGCGATTACCAAGCGATGAGCCGCTATCGTTTTCGGCAGGATATCGAGATCTCAAATGAAAAAATGGTCCAACTCATTCTGCCGTTCGCTGAGGCGACCCCCGCTCAACTGGTCGAACAATATCAGACCGTGTATCAGAACGCGGAGTTCGATCTGGTACGTTTCCTCCCTTTGTATCTGAGATGGGAGGAAGAGTATTTTGCAGATCAAGTTCCGATCGATGTCGTCGTTCCGCTGCTAATGATCCAAGCAGAGTTCGACGAATTTCGTTTCGGTACTCATGTAGTCATTCGCCGAATGGACACACGGTTTCAACGGGAAAGAGCGACTTTACTGCATTCGGAGCATCACGTTCATGAGTGGGCGGCGCAGGCAGCGACTCATGCGGTCGTCATCGAAGGCCGAAGCTTATCGCGAGCCAAGAGATTTAGTTTGACCGGCTATCCGTGGGAGGTCGAAGACTCGGAGGCGGTCCCTATCACACTGGTTGAGCGAGTGCTCGCTTCCATCCGGATCGCCACCGGGTTCAACACCGGATATGCGCAGGTGCTGATCCATTATCGTTATGTCAACTCCGAACATTCCGACAGTTTCCAGCCAGATATTCACGGAATCCCGGTTCGTCGCTACCCCGTTTCGTTCGATCACTGGGGCTGGCTTAGACCGACTCCCATCATCACGGTTTCCCAGGCCGAAGATGCGGCGCATCTTTTTGGTCCTCTGGAACAAGTTCCAGAGTCAAGTACCCTTGCAATCGCCGCCCGCCGAATCAACGACTGTTATCTCCGGGACCGGAAAGACGACGCGATCCTCGATGCAGTCATTGCATTCGAGACACTTTTATCCGACGACGAGCACCAAGAATTGACTCACAAGCTCGCACTCCGAGTTGCCGCTATTCTCAAACGCGAACCCAACCCTCCGAAGTCACCAGTGGAGGCGTTTTCCGAGATCAAGCGAATTTACGCCTACAGGTCAAAGCTCGTTCACGGGAAATCAAAAGAAGTCGGGAAGTACTTGGCGAAGTATTTCGGCGGGGACGCAAACAGACCGCTTGCCGCTGCGCTCGATTATCTTCGATTCGTCATGCGATTCTTGCTTCAGAATGAGAAATACCGGAACCCTGCCGAGATCGATCGTCATCTATTAATTGGGGGAGATGAGATTGAAGCGTCACCCGATGAAGAATAAGGGGCCAAGACAATGAACCTTCGATTTGAATCAAGTTGTGTCTGCGGAGTTTGGTTGAGTCTTTGCCTGCTACTGACTTCCGTCACTATCGCTTCGGACAACGACACCAAGACCGTATCCGACAAACCGCTCATCAAGACGACTCACGTTTACAAGACGGTGTGGGACGTGAAGGTGGAGGCGGACGTGTATCGGCCGGAGGGGGCGGAGGCTCGGCCGGTGGTGGTTTGGATTCATGGGGGAGCGCTCATCGTCGGCAGCCGCTCGCAGGTGCCCAAGCAGATTCTGGAGCTGTGTACTCGCGAGCGATTCGTGTTCGTGTCGCTCGATTATCGGTTGGCTCCGGAAGTGAAGTTGCCGGAAATTGCCGAGGACTTGAAGGACGCCTTCCGCTGGCTGCACGAGCAAGGTCCGAAACTGTTCGGAGCCGACACGCGACGCATCGTCGTGACGGGCGGCTCAGCGGGCGGGTTCCTCACGATGCTGTCGGGAGCGATCGTCACCCCCAAGCCGACGGCGCTCGTGTCCTATTGGGGCTACGGCGACATCGACGGCGAGTGGACTCGGTCGAAGTCCACGCATCACGGAGTCCCAGTGCCTCGCGACGAAGCGTTGGCCGGCGTCAACAAGAACGGAAAGGTGCTCACGAACACCGACGATCCCGCCGAGGGAAAAGCTCGCGGCGGCTACTATCGCCACCTGCGACAAACCGGCGGCTGGTCGCTGGGAGTCACTGGCATTGACGCGGAGAAAGAACCCGGCAAGCTGGACCGCTTCTGCCCGGTCAAGCAGATCACGCGCGACTTCCCGCCGATCCTGATGATCCACGGCACCAAGGACACCGACGTTCCGTATTTCTGCTCGACCGACATGGCTCGCGAACTGACCAAGCACGGCGTGAGGCACGAACTCCTCACCCTCGAAGGAGCTGAACACGGCCTCCGCGACGGCGACCCCAAGAAGGTCGCCGAAGACAACGCGCGAGCGGTGGAGTTCATCAAAGAACAATTGGCTCAGAAGTAACTTGTAGCGTGGACCGAGCATCGCGCGACTCACCTCGCCATCGTCACTGGTTGGTCACGGCGTTGCTGGAGATTGGTTTCTCGCGAATGCGGCGAGTTCATACGCGGCCTCGAATTCACTCGCTCCTTTTGAGCCGGTGACTTTGATTTCCCAATTCGCGGTACTGTCGTTGGTGTTTTCGTTGAGCAATTCGGTTCGCGGCAGATCGGCTGGGGGAGTGAATTGAAACGAGCAGCGATCGCCTTCGTTGGGGATGCGTGTCACCTCTTTGAAGAACTCCTTGTCCGAGTCGTCGCCAGAACCTTTCACGAAGACTCGGAGCTCGATCACCAATTCTGCGGATGCCGGCACGGCATGTGGGAACTCAATCGTGCCGGAAAGTTCATCGCCGACATAGAACGGCCAGGGCTGAATGGTGAGCACGGGGAGGCCAAATCGAATCCGAATCCGCAGGGCTCTGAACGTTAGCCAGAGCATTCCCAGACCGACCAACGGAAAGAGCAGCAAGAACCAGATTATGGACGGTCCGCCTTGGAATTCGTTCCACAGGAACAGTGAAGCAATCGGCCAACTGATCGAATTCCAAATGAAGGTGAAGGCCGCGATTGCGATCCAATTCGGTTTTGGGAGCAGCCTCCCATCGGCAGTCGCCGCATCCCAAGTCCAAGGTTCTGACGGATTGATCTCGCGGGCCGAATTCATCCGCTTTGTCTTGCGAGACACAAACGCGAGGCCGACTAACCCACCCACTCCGACACCACCAAAGGTCAGCACAAACGCGAGCTCAAAGAGCAGCATCTCACCCCGCAGATCGCGGTACAGCACGCTGACGCTCGGATCGCTGGGATTCACGAAGCAGCGGAATGGACGACCTTGAGTTTGATGCTTTTGTAACTCGCGATGGACTCGGCGGTGAAAATTACCAACGTTGTCGAACCCCGATCCCAACCAGACACGCGAGCCATTAAACGGCCGGTTATCAAACTCGTACCGATAGTCCGCGACGGCTTGATAAGTCGTTCCATCGTCCGATTGCTCCTTCAGTTCAGCGCGATCGATCCAGCAAGGACGCTCTACCCACGACTGAGCGGACCTCCAACCCCAAAGTTCCGTGGCGACCTTCCCGGTCATGAACACGCCCACCAATACAAACGGCAACAGAAAGAGAACCGCGCATCCCATGCCGGTTTTCGATCCCGAAAGATTGAAGCTGTTCTTCGACATGATCACCTCTGCTGACGTCACGCCGCTTGCCTCATCGCGAATTCAAACAGGAATTGCCGCACGCGATGCACTGTGTCGAATTACCAAAAAGGGATGAAGGCACAAAGGAGCGGTTCTTCGTCGCCGACAGCGTTTTCTTGGTGACTTGGAGGTTCACTCGCTTGGCACTACGAGGCAAGACTCACAGAATGCCGACCCTCTCGCCATTGTTTTCCTGCTGATTGGAGTCTTGCCGTGAAGTGGATCGCTGGTTGTCTGATGCTGGTGGGTCTCGCTGCACTCGACCCACCCTACGATCCGGGGCGTGACTTGGCAGCGATCGCGAAGGCGGGGCCACAGGGGGAAGGATCGGCGGAGGCAAAAGTGGCTCGCGATGAGTTGGTGAAGCATGGCGTTGAGGTCTTGCCGAAGTTGCTCGTGGCGATGGATACCTCGAATGCGGTCGCGGCGAACTGGTATCGGACGGTCTATGAGGAGATCGTCGCTCGCGAGCTGAAGCGCGACGGGACGATGTGGCCAGTCGAGTTCTTCAAGGAATACGTCAGCGACGCGAAACGTGTCGGTCGGCCGAGACGGTTAGTGCTGGGGTTGCTCGACAAGCTGGAGCCAGCGTTTCGCGCGAGTTGGTTGCCGACTCGATTGGACGATCCGGAGTTTCGATACGAAGCGGTCGGCCTCGCGCTGGAGGCAGGAGATCGAGCGTTGAAGGACAAAGATCAAACCGCCGCGAAGACGGAGTTTCGCAAGGCGTTCGACGCGGCTCGCGATAGCACGCAGGTCACGCAGGCGGGAGCGAAACTGAAATCACTGGGTGAGCCGGCCGATGCGATCTCGCATCTCGGATTGGTCGTGGATTGGTGGTTGGTTGGTCCGTTCGACGCTCCAGCCAAGACGGGATTCGCGGCGGTCTTTGACCCGGAAAAGAAAGTCGATCTGCAAGCCAAGTATCTTGGCCAAGGTGGTGCGGAGATCGTGTGGAAGCGACATCACGAGACCGACACGCTCGGCCAACTGGACCTCAACAAACAACTGGGAGCGACGCGCGAGGCGGTCGGCTATGCGTACTCGGAGATCGACGTCCCGCGCGATCAAGCGGCTCAGGTGCGCTGCGGGGCCGATGACAATTGCTCGGTGTGGCTCAATGGCGAAAAGGTGTTCGGTCGCGATCAATGGTTGAACGGAACCCGCTTCGATCGCTTCATCACGCCGATCAAACTGAAGGCCGGCCGCAACACGCTACTGGTCAAAGTCTGCCAAGGACCTCAGCACAAAGACCTGGAAGTCCCCAACAACTGGTCTCTGCAACTGCGGCTGTGCGACGAGCAAGGACGAGGGATCAAGATCAATCCGGCGCTGCCATGAATCAGTTTTGGGAACACTAATCTTCGCTAATCTGCGCTAATGAGATACCTCGTTCGGCTGCGTTATTAGCGTGAATTAGCGTTCTTTGTCTTGCCATTTTGTGTTTCGAGGCAATCCATGTCATCAAAGCTCATTTTAGTCTTCACAGTGCTGTTGGCATTCCTCGCGTTTCAGTCTGGGCGTGAGACGTGTGCTGAGAACTGGCCCGGTTGGCGAGGCCCGAACCGTAACGGCGTCACATCCGACTCCGGCGTACCGACGAATTGGTCGGCGACGGAGAACGTGTTGTGGAAGATGCCGCTGCCGGGGATCGGGACGTCGAATCCGATCGTGTGGAAAGACAAAGTTTTTATCACCGCCTCGGAAGGACGCGATCAAGGCGAGCTGCATGTGATCTGCTTTGACCGCGACACCGGCCGCGAGCGGTGGCATCAGCGGTTGTGGGGGACCGCGCCGACGTTGTTCTACGGACGCAGCGGCATGGCGAGTCCCTCGCCAGTGACCGACGGCAAGCGACTGTTCGCGTTCTTCGGGACCGGCGATGTGTTTTGCTTCGATCTCGACGGCGGCCTGCTTTGGCAGCGGGCGATCGCGGACGAATATGGCCCGTTCGAGAATCGTTTTGCGGCGGCCAGTTCGCCATTGCTGTTTGAGGACAAGCTCATCGTTCAGTGCGATCACTACGGAGCTTCGTATGTGATCGCACTCGATCAGCAGTCGGGGGCGAACCGTTGGAAGTCGGATCGGCCCGAAGTCTGGTTGTCATGGTCGTCGCCGCAACTCGTGCCGACCGGCGATCGGGTCGAACTGGTGTTGAGCGGATCGGAAAAGCTCGACGGCTATGACCCGCGCACCGGCAGCCGTTTGTGGACGCTGCGTGGGCTGGCTCGCGAGTGCGTTCCGACGCCGCTTTTCGGGCACGGCCGGCTGTACGTCGTCAGCGGGCCGAACGGGACGCACTTCGCCATCAAGCCGGGAGGGAGCGGAGACATCACCGACTCGCACATCGTCTGGAAGAATGACAAGGGGACGTCGTTCGTCCCGTCGGCGATCCTGGTTGGCGAGCGGTACTACCTCGCCGACGACAAAGGGATCGGCTCGTGCTTGGACGCTCACACGGGCAAGCTGATTTGGAAGAAACGTTTCGGAGACAAGTTTACCGCGTCACCGATCGCGGCCGATGGCAAATTGTTTTTCACCAACGAAGCGGGCAGCACGCTGGTACTCGACGCCACGCAGGCCGGTTACGAAGAAGTCTCTCGCAACGACGTCGGCGAAGAAGTCTTTGCGTCGCCCGCGATCTCGCAGGGACGTTTCTTCGTGCGGACGGCCAAGAACCTGGTGTGCCTCGGCAAGGCCGGGAAATAGCCCACATCGGACTGGGTACCTCGCCGAATTCCACAGCGCACTGCAGGATTAGTCGTCGTCGCCGACACCCGACTTTGTCCGTTGCACGACGAATTTGTGACCGCACTCGCACTGGGCTTTGCGGACATGCACCTGGGTGCCGCACTTCGGGCAGGGCTTTCGCCACGCGGACGGGGTTGCGTCAAGCGTGACTGATCGATCCGGCTTTTTGGCCTTTAGTTTTTTCATCCGCTTTTCGTCGGCCTGTGACTCAGCACATTGCGGATGGACACCTGCGGGCGAATACGAAACTTGGCCACAAACTGGACAGACTTTTCGCGGCGGAGTCGTGTACATCGGACCTGGTTTTTTTTGATTCATGGGAACCTGCTGGATGAACTCGCCAATTGGGCAGGCATGATACCAGCCGCGAATCAGAGATTCCATCAGGCCTCCCAACTCAGCAGGTTTTGCTCAGGGCGCCGCGTTCGGAACCGCTTGCAACGTCACCTTCACTTCGACCGTTTGATCGCCACGAAGCAATGTCAGGCGAACCATTTCCCCCACATCACGGCGGTCCAACGAGCGATACAAGTCGTTTTGAGTTCGCACGTCGTCGTCATCGATCTTGAGAATGACATCACCGACAACTTGTGCTGCCCAGTCAATACCGCGAAGGCCGGCCTTCTCGGCGGCACTGTTCGGAAGAATCTGGGCAATGACAACTCCACGCTGGAGCAACGGCAACAGCGCCGCACGACGATCGTCCAACGTCCGAATTCCCAGACCAGGACGTTTGACGCTTCCCGTGTCGATCAGTTGCGGAACGACTCGTTGCACCGTGTCGACCGGAACCGCGAAGCCAATCCCAATTGAACCGCCGCTCGTCGTCTTGATGGCGGTGGTGACTCCGATCAATCGGCCAGCACTGTCCAACAGCGGCCCGCCCGAGTTTCCAGGATTGATCGCCGCATCGGTTTGAATCACTCCTTGAATCGGACGTCCCGAGATCGATTCGATTTCACGGCCTAAGCCACCGATGATGCCGGTCGTGAGCGTCTGATCCAACTGAAATGGGCTGCCGATGGCGAACACTTTTTGACCGACCTCCAAATCAAACGAGGTCCCCAACGGAATCGGATGCAACTTTTCGGCCGGACATTCGACCTTGAGGACCGCCAAATCCTTCGACTCATCCACTCCAACCCGCTTCGCTTCCAGCCGAGTGTTGTCCGCAAGGGTGACCCAAGCTTTGTCCGATCCGTGAATGACGTGGTAGTTGGTGACGATGTAGCCGCTTCGATCCCAAACGAAGCCACTCCCAGAACTTTCCGGAATGTCGATTTCCTGGAATCTCTGCCAATCAAATCTCTCCACGACGTTATCGACATGCACCACCGACGGGGCGACCCGTTTGAAGATTTCGATCGTCGCCTTTTCATCCGCCGCAAGATCGCCACGCGCCACGACCGGACGTTCTTTTCGAGTGAAATCGCGGTACACCAACACCAGCACCAGGATCGCCAGCATCATCACCAGCGAACCGTTGACCGAGACCCCCGGTCGAGGGCGCGAACGGAGTGAGTTACTGTCGTCGCGAGGCTCCATAAGACACCCCGATGCAGAAGTCAGAGATCAGGTTACTTCAAATCGGCAGCACGCTCACGCAATTCTTTCATCGCGGCGGCGAAACGGACGCGGACTCGTTCGGGGAGTTTGGCGAACTGCCGCTGCACGTCCGGCGTGATCGCCTTCGCACAGCGTTCGAGCATCGTCGCCAATCGCTTGACGGTCTGCTCGACGCTCAGCGACGGAACGTTGCCCGGCAAGTCGTCCAGAACTTCGCGTGGCGGAGCAGTCGCTCCCGTGCGGAACGGCGCGTACTCCCCTTCCGATGCAGAGAGCGTCGCGGCATCGGAGGTTTCGCGGCCCCGCTTCGCCGAACCGGCCGGCGTCGGAGCACGCGACGCCGGGAGATCGAGATCCCCTTCGCCGCGCACGACACCGGGACGATCTCCGTCGTAGGCATCGAACGCCGCCGCACCGTCGCTGCCGACGAGCAACGCTTCCTGATCGTCCGTCGCGCTCGTCGTGACATCTTCGCCGAGCTGCAATCGTCGCCACGCTTTCATCTCGGCGATCGTCGCTTCGTTCTCGTTGGCCCAGCTCAGGCATTCGGCCGCATCGTCCCAATTCAGAGCGATGTAATAGTGCGACCACTTTAACGCCGAGTAATTCTCCTTGACGTCGGTGAACGTCTCGCAAACGCGCCGCCGCTGATAAATCTGATCACCAGACATGCCGACCTGTTCGCCGAAATCAGCATCAGTACGGCCGCGAGCAAACTTCTTGGTCCACTGGACCGCGCATTCGCCGACGGTCCAGTTGCATTGACTGACCGCCGTTTGTGCTCGCTGAATGAGTTCTTTTTCCGTCTCGTGTGTCGCCGTCTTCGTCTGGCTCATTGGACCTGGTCCCACCGGGTTTGTGACTCCGATCGTGGGTACCTCCGTGCCACCCGGCGGCGATTTCAGAAGACTGAAATTCAACCGCCTCCTCGCTCCCAATTGCCGCTATCCCTCAGCGGGGCGGGGATGGTATCGGCGAGGTTTTCGGAATGCCACCAGCGACAATGTCGAATTTCAGAGCCGGCGAATTGGCGGTGGAGCGGGCGGCGTTCTAGGAGGTGCTCCATCGGGAGATTGACCGCTGCGACGCGTTCATTCTGGCGATGCACCGCCGGTGGGAGCAGGCGGCTCCGGACGCTCAGCCGTACTCGTCGTACACGGAAGAAGGGCTTCACCGCGCGTTCGCTCGTTGGCAGAAAAAGCGGCGAGGGAAGCCGCAGGCCCCAGAGATCTCTTGTAGGGTAGGTCGAGCATCGAGACCCACCACCGCCGCACACCATGTGGTGGGTCTCGATGCTCGACCCACCTACGTCTACTCGACTTCCGCAAGTCGCTTGAAGTGTCGCGGCAGGTGCTGTATCTCGAGTTCGCGACTGGGGGAGGAAAAGGACGGAGGAACCATAGTCTTCAAGTCGCGAGTCGCGGATCCACTTCGTTCCGAGCGTTGTTGATGGCGTCGCTGACTTGCTCGGCCTGCATCTCCTCCGCCGAGAGCGGCACCAGCAACGAAGACAAAACACTCATATTGTCGATCTGCGGGTCCAGCCAAACGTCATAGTCCGACGGCTTGAGAATCACTGGCATCCGATCATGAACCGTCGCCATCAACTCATTCGGTGCCGTCGTCAGAGTGGCACAGGTCTCCACCACAGTCCCATCCGGAGCCTGCCACTTCTCCCACATCCCGGCGAACGCAAACAATCTCTGGCTGCGGAGCGAGAACCAAAACGGGACTTTGCTTTTTCCTTCGCGCTTCCACTCGTAGAAACCATCGACTGGAATCAAACACCTCCGCTTTCGAAACGCCGAGCGGAACGATGGCTTCTCGGCGACCGTTTCGGCCCGCGCGTTGATCAGGCTCGCCGCCAGTTTGGTGTCCTTCGCCCAAAACGGAATCAGCCCCCACCGCAACCGCACCGGCTCGCGGCTGCCGCTCGTCGCACGAACAGCCAGGATCGACTGAGTGGGAGCGATGTTGAATCGAGGCACGTCCCAATCGACACGATCGCGGATCAGCTCAAAGAATTCCGCGATCTCGCTGGCCGAGGCTCGCAACGTGAAGCGACCGCACATGGGAAATCACCCGAAGACGCTGACAAATCACGACGAGCAACTTACGAAACAGCTCGCGAATCTGCGAGAGATGTCACCCCGAACGCCCGCTCAAAGGGACGGTCGCGTGATGTGATGTCCGAACAAAGCAGCAGCGATTGGCCGAACGAGCTGAGCGGTGTGTGGAATGGAAAATGTCGCGTGGATATGCTCCCCTCCCTTCCGGGCATGCCTCGGATGTGCGGGGGACGATTTGTCAGCGAGTCGATCATCACGATCAGGAGAGCAGTCATGGCGAACAATGCAACGCAGCTTCCTCGGCGTCGGTTTTTGAAGACGGCCCTTTCGGCGGCGAGTGCCGCGGTGATGGCGCCGACGATTATTCCTAGCTCGGCTTTGGGTCTGGACGGCAATGTCGCTCCCAGCGAGCGGCTGATCATTGGCGGTATCGGTATCGGAAACCGAGGGCTGTACGACCTTGGCTGTTTCCTCGAACAAAGTGACATCCGGTTTGCTGCCGTTTGCGACGTCAAGCAGGCTCGGCGAACGCTCGTCAAAAAGATGGTGGACGAGAAATACGGGACCACGCTTTGCGACATGCACGTTGACTATCGCGAGTTACTCGACCGCAGCGATATCGACGCGGTGCTGATTGCGACCGGGCCGAACTGGCACTGCACGATGTCGATGGCCGCCGCGAAGGCGGGCAAGGACATTTACTGCGAGAAGCCCTGCACGAAGAACATCGAGCAGAGCCTGATCCTGCGAGACACGATCAAGCGCACCGGGCGAATTTTTCAGGCGGGGACGCAGCGGCGCAACTTGCCGCACTTCGCGTTTGCGTGCGAGCTGGCTCGGACGGGGAAGCTCGGCAAGATGAAAAAGGTGTTCGCTCATCCGGCGGGCATGAAAGCGATGGACAGCGGTTGGCTCCCCGCCGAAGAGGAACCGAAGAAAGAGGAGATTGATTGGAATAATTACCTTGGCCCGGCCGCCTATCGGCCGTTCAATAAGGCTCTGCTCGCCGGCTTCCACTTTGAAAAGGGAGGCGGGTTCATCGGCGCGTTTGGTGGCGGCGGAGTACTCGAATGGGGCTCGCACTGCGTGGACCTCTGCCAGTGGGCGATGGGCGATTGCGAGCCGCCGGTCGAATACAACCCGCCCGTGGATGGCCACCTCGTCGCGAAGTACGAGAACGGCGTCGAGCTGATCTTCCGCGAGAAGGATTGGATTCCGCTCGGCTCGTGCCCCGTTCGATTTGAAGGGGAGACCGGCTGGGTCGAAGCGGGGGACAGCGGCAAGATGGTGCTGAGCTCGCCGTCGCTGCTGGCCGGCCGAACGGTCTTGGAGATCGGCGGCTACCCGGCGACGTTCCACGTTCGCGATTTCCTCGACTGCGTGAAGACTCGGTCACAGCCGAAGACGAACGCCCTCGCGGCCTGCAACGCACACATCGCCTGCCACGCCGCCAACGTCGCGCTGTATCTCAACCGACAAGTCCAATACGACAACAAGACCAACATGTTCCTCAACGACGAACCCGCCAACCGGATGCGCTCCGAAGCGCTCCGCGAACCGTGGCGGCTGTAATTTCTGCCTTTACTCCGAAGGAGTTTCGCCAAATAGCCCAGGGTTGCCCGCGTGCGGGCTACCCTGGTTGAATGAACAACGAAGCGAACTACCCGAAGGGGTTGCGGCCTTGAACGAACTTAGAATTTCGATAATCGCCGGAGACGGAACCCCGTTGGGGTACACCAATCATTCAACCAGTTTCCCAGGGTAGCTCGCTTCGCTCGCAACCCTGGGCTTTGAGACACAACTCCTTCGGAGTAAACGCAAATGCCTATGACTTACAAATACTCTCGCACCGTTTTTGTGGCCGCTTTGATGTTGGCGGTCGCCACGTCTGCCCGCGCGGCCGACGGCTTCAAGGCCTCGCCGGAGAAGGAAAAGGAACTGATCGCGGTCTTGCGATCTGACGCGCCGCCGCAGGACAAGGCGATTGCTTGCAAGAAGCTGGCGATTGACGGTTCCAGCGAAGCGGTTGGCGATTTGGCGAAATTGCTGTCCGATCCGCAGTTGGCCTCGTGGTCGCGGATCGCGCTCGAAGCAATTCCTGGAACAGCGCCGGATGAGGCGTTGCGGAAGGCTTCGGAATCGCTCGAAGGAAACCTGTTGGTCGGCGTGCTGAACTCCATTGGAGTCCGTCGCGATGCGAACTCAGTCGAAGCGTTAACCAAACGATTGAGCGACAAGGACGAAGAAGTCGCCTCCGCCGCCGCCGTCGCATTGGGACGCATCGGAAACGCTGCTGCGACAAAATCAGTGCGAGCCGCATTGACGAGCGGTCCCGCCAAAGTCCGATCGGCCGCTGCCGAGGGCTGCGTGCTGTGTGCCGAGCGATTGCTCGCCGAAGGAAAATCCGCCGACGCGGTCACGCTGTACGACGAAGTCCGCAAGGCGGAGCTTCCGAAGCAGCGGATCGTCGAAGCGACTCGCGGAGCGATTCTCGCCCGAAAGGACGAGGGGATTCCGCTGTTGCTCGAACAGTTGCGATCGACCGACAAGAAGTTGTTTGAAGTCGGGTTATTCGCCGCTCGCGAGTTTCCCGGCAGTGAAGTCGATAAAGCTCTCGCGGCTGAATTGGCCAAGTCCACGCCCGAACGAGGGGCCTTGATCGTTCTCGCGATGGCGGATCGCAAAGAGACGGTCGTCGTTGCCGCCGTCTCGAAGGCGGCTGCGAGCGGCCCCAAGCCGGTTCGTTTGGCCGCGATCAAAGCCCTCAGCCAAGTCGGCGACGCGTCGTCCGTGGACGCTTTGCTGGGAACGGCCGTCGATACCGACGAAGACTTGGCCCTCGCCGCGAAAGCGACGCTTGCCGATCTGCCGGGTGACAAAGTCAACGCGCAGATCGCGGCGATGCTTCCGAACGCCAAAGGCAAAACGTATCCGCTGTTGATCGAACTCGTGGGCCAGCGCCGGATTGAAGAAGCGACCCCCGCGCTGCTCAAAGCCGTCGACAACTCTGATAAGAACATCCGCCAGGCCGCGCTGCTCGCGCTTGGTGAAACGGTGTCGCTGAAGAATCTCAACGTGCTGATCTCGCAGGCGATCAGCACGAAGAATGCCGACGATGCCGCCACCGCTCAGCAAGCGTTGAAGACCGCGAGCGTCCGCATGCCCGACCGTGAAGCATGTGCGACGGAACTCTCCACCGCGATCGACAAGGCTCCTGCGGCCTCCAAGATTTTGTTGCTCGAAATCCTCGGCGATGTCGGCGGTGAGAAGTCATTGAAGACGCTCAGCACCGCCGCCAAGAGCAACAACCCGCAGCTTCAGGATGCCGGCAGCCGAGTCCTCGGCAAGTGGGCCAGTCTGGATGCTGCTCCGGTTCTGCTCGATCTGGCGAAGACCGGTCCGGCCGCTCAATTCCGAAACCGAGCCTTGAAAGGCTACATCAGTCTCGCCCGCCGCTTCGCCATGCCGGACGAAGATCGAGCCGACATGTGCCAAAAGGCGTTCGACCTCTGCAAAGATACGACCGAACAAAAACTGATCCTGGATGTCTGCCGAATCCAACCCAGCACCGAGACGCTCAAGTTCGCCATCAAGCTCATGAAGGTTGCCGAACTCAAAGAGGACGCAACTCAAACCACGCTGCTGGTCGCTCAAAAGCTGGGAGCCAAGGGGATCAACGTCAGCGAACAACTCAGCAAAGCCGGCTTCGAGAAAGTCAAAATCGAAATCGTCAAAGCCGAGTACGGAGCAGGAGCGACTCAGAAGGACGTGACCGCGATCGTGAAGAAGCAAGCGGGGGACCAGCCGTTGATCACACTGTCCGCAGAAACCTACAACGCCAGCTTCGGCGGCGATCCAGCTCCGAGCACCGTCAAGCAATTGAAGATTCAGTACAAAATCAACGGCAAAGCGGGCGAGGCCACGTTTGCTGAGAATGCCCTGATCGTGCTGCCGATGCCGAAGTAATCGGGCGAAATCAGTTGTTTTTCTGGCAAGTCACGCGGTAGATCCGCCCTGGCTGATCCTGAGCTTCATGCGAAAAGGTGGCCAGGTACAGACTGTCGCCATGCGGAGTGAGGTAGTACGGAACGAGATCGCGCGAAAGCAGGCCGCTCAGATCCTCCCAGTTTCCGGTCTCGAAATCGTTCCAGGTTTTGAAGCGGAGGAATTTCATCTCGTTGCAGTCCGTCTGCTGCGAATACGTTGGACAGAAGTAGGACGTCACATACCAGTATCCCTGATGGAAATCGACGTCATTGGGGACAAGCCCTGTCGTCTGCCAGCTTCCGGCCACCGCGTCGCGGCGTTTTTTGAAACTCGGATGGACCCGAAACTCACGCCGCTCGAAGTTGTCGACCTCCAAGATCTTGCCGGCGCTGGAGCCGACCACATACAGCCTCTTGCCAACCACCGTCAGAGCACGCGAATAGCTGCCAAGGTGCTGAGACAGGTCGAGCAGACTTTCCTGGTCTCCGAATCCGCGAAAGCGAAACACTTCGGACTTGTTGGGATTGAGCGCGTACAACCAGCCGTCGGAGTCCACCACGATGTCGTGCGGTCGATCCAGCTTCACTCCGGCGAGCGTCGTCACGGTCTTTTCGATGTGACCGTCGGCCGGATCTCGAAACGAGAATAGCCGATGGTTGGCGGTATCGGTCGCGTAGTACAACTGGTCGCGAGCATTGAAGGCGACGGTATGCGCGTCATCAAACATCGCCAACGGTGATTCGCGAAACGGAGTTTCCTCCACGCGACGAAAGTACAACCGCTTGCCAGTCGTGACGATTTCGAGTTGGTCCCGAATCAAGAGGTGCGTGCAACCGCGGAAGGTGCTGTCTTTCGGAGCGTACTCGGCCACGTTCACGGCCGGGCCCGAAAGTTCATCGGCTACGGAGACCGTGGCCGCGAACAGGCACACCCACATGGCGAGGATTCGAGCCTTCGCGTTTGCCATCATCTTCAACCGCCCATCTTCGCGATCTATTGCCGAGCGACCCAGGGTGTTCCCAACGGCTGTGCGGCTTTCTGCTCGCCGTAGCTGCCACCCTTCGCGCCCGACGGATGCAGGCCGAAGAATCGCGGATCGTCGGCGGGATCGGCTGCTGGTTGGTAACGCACGTCGACCGACAATCGGACTCGGTTCAGCGGCGAGTGATTGTCGAGCGAGCCGTGCATCGTGAAGCCGCCGAAAATCATCGCGTCGCCCGGTTGAAAGTGCGTGGTCAGCAGTCGGGTCTGCCGCGAGCGAGCGAACTCCAACGTGTCGGTCGCCGACGACTGATAGGCGATGTCTTGCGCGGCGGCGAACGCTTGGGGATCACCCGTCAGTCGCGCCGAGCGCATCGGGGCGGTCAAATCCTCGAACCGTTGTGAATGTTCGACGACCACGAGCGGTCCGTCGCAGATCGGAATCTCTCCCAGCGGCAGCCAGCAAGTGACAATCTGCGACGCACCTCCCGCGAAGAACGGGTAGTCGTAGTGCAGGTTGGTCGCGTTGCCGACCGGCGCTGGCCGCAGGAAGAGATAATCGTGCGGCCGTGCGGAAACGTCGAACAATAACCCCGCCAGTTCGTGCAGCCGAGGTCCATGCGTCACACGCCGCAATGCCTCTCCCTCGCTGACCGATTTCCAAAACGCTCCCAGATCAGGCGAGCGTTCGCGCCGACGGCTCGTGCCGGTTGCAATGCCCGACGAGACCGGCGGCTGAATCTCGTCCATCTCCGCCAGCCGAACGAAGACTTCACGTCGCGCGGCCAAGACATCGTTGAGCGGCAGCACATCACGCAGCAACACATAGCCGTTGTCCGCAAACGATCGACGCAACAATTCCGGGTCGTGTAGACACGACGTCGCCTCGACCAGCGGTCCAAGGAGTTCATCGGGGATGGGATGTTGTTGTGTGATTCCGTCGAGCATCGGGTTACTCCGCAGTGATGGCGATGACGTTGGCCGCTCCGCCGTCGATCGGGATCGTGCAGCCGGTGACATACGCAGCAGCATCGCTGGCCAGGAACACGACGACGCCCGCCACATCGTCGGGTTCACCCCAGCGCCGCAGTGGCACACGCTCCAGCACTTTGGCCGAGCGTTTGGCGTCGTTTTGCAAAGCCTGAGTCATCGGCGTCCGAATCCAGCCGGGAGCCACCGCGTTGACGCGAATTCCCTGCGAACCCCATTCGGCCGCGAGATCGCGCGTCAGCGACACGATGCCCCCCTTCGTCATCGCGTAGATCGATCCGCCACGCCCCAGTCCCACGATGCCGCCTCCCAAGGCCGAGACGTTGATGATGCTGCCTCGCTGTTGAGCAAGCATCACTTTGCCAACCGCTCCGGCGACGTGATAACAGCCGACCAGATTCACGGCAAAGACGTCGGTCAGATCCTGCGGCTGATAATCCGTAGGCGTGCCGCGACGATGAATGCCCGCGTTGTTGACGAGGATGTCAATGCGACCGAACCGTTCGACGATACTCTTCACGCACGCTTCGACTTGGTCTTTCTCACGAGTGTCACACGCCAGCCCCACGGCTTCTCGCTCAGTGTCGCGAGCCAGTTGCTCCGCAGCGGCAACGACCGCCTCCGCTTGTAGGTCGAGCAACGAGATCGTGGCTCCGTGATCGGCCAACGCGCGGGCGATGGACGCTCCGAGTCCCTGCGCTCCGCCCGTGACCAGAGCGACTCGTCCCGTCAGATCAAAATGATTGGCCATGTGAATTCGCTTTCACGCCTCTGGGCCTGCCCCAGTGGTTCAACGGCTTTTGCGCTACTCATCGCTACCTGAGTCCTGAAGTAGCGCAGAAGCCGTTGAACCACCGGGGCAAGCCCGGTGGCGGAGGGATCATGCGCTGTTGTGTTGCGGCGGCTGGAACAGTTCCAGCGTGTAACCATCGGGATCGTAGAAGTAGACCACCAGTCCTCCTGCGTTGGGGCCGGCGGTGATCGTGACCGGCTCCGACTTGAATCGGACCCCCTTGGCAATCAGATCGGAGTGGCACGATCGCAGATCGTTCACCGTGAGGCACAGATGGCTGTTGCCCGGCCGGTTCGTCGCCGTCTCGGCGGGTGGGCCGGAGTGATTCATGTACTGCACGACTTCCAGCGACTGCGGGCTGTCGGGCGAGACTTTGAACGACGCCACGTTCAGAACGACTCCGGGATAACCCGTTTGCAAAGCGACGTAGTCGTTATCGACGTGCGGCCGGCGACGATGCAGCGTCATGCCCAACAGGTCGCGATAGAAGCCGATCGAACGCTCGATGTCGGCGACCGTCAAACCGAGATGATGCAGGTCACCCAGGTGCCAGGCAGAAGACGCAGGTGCTTGAGTCATGTTGTTCTCCCGATGTCAGACCATTCTAAAACGCTGCGGCGTGACGTCCGGATCGCGCATCACCCGCTGCGTCGAACTGACCGGCGGGGTCGATACGAATCACGCTGGGAGCCCACAACGCTCCGGAGGAGGATTGAACTTTGTGTCCCAAGCGTTCTAGTGCGGTGATGGTGTTGGGCGGAGCATCTGCGTGGATCAGCAGGCTGCCCAGCACGGGCGGCGTTTGGCGGAACGAACCGACATGATGATTGGTGCCGAACCTTACGGCCTTCATCGACTCGGAAGCGGACAAGCCAAACTCAATGTGATTCAGCACGGCCTGCAACGCGGCTTGATCTTGGCCGTCTCCACCAGCGACGCTGATGGCCAGCACAGGTTTCGAATCCTTGAGGACCAGCGTCGGCGTCAACGTGATGCGTGGCCGCTTGCCCGGTGCGATGCAATTGGGATGTCCCTCCCAAGTGTTGAAGCTTTGCAGTCGCGTGCCCAACCAGATGCCGGTCTCACCCGCCTGCACGCCGCTCCAACCGCTGGGGGTGGCGACGACGACGTTGCCCCAGCGGTCGGCCGTCGCGCAGGTCGTCGTGTCGTGAATGGGGCCACCGAGTCCTTTTCGTTTGTCGATGTCGGGCAGCAACGCTTTGCCTCGGCGCGGATCGCCCGGACGCTGTTCGAGCGATGCGTGCTCGCGGTCGATCAATGCTCGGCGCAGGCTGGCATACTCTTTTGCCAACAGCGTCTCGATCGGCACATCCACGAACAGCGGGTCGGCGTAGTACACGTCGCGATCGGCCAGAGCCAACTTCATCGCTTCGAGCGTGACGTGAATTGTCTCCGGCTGGTTGTGTCCCATCGCGGCCAGATCGAAGCCCTCCAGCATCCGGAGCGTTTGCAGCAGGTACGCCCCTTGAGTCCAAGTCCCGCATTTGAAAACCGTGTGACCTCGGTAATCGACCGAGAGTGGTTCCTCGACACGCGTCACATGCGTGGCGAGGTCTTCGTAGCGGATCAGTCCGTCGTGCTGTTCGCACCACAGGGCCAGTTCGCGAGCGAGCGGTCCGCGATAGAAATAGTCACTGGCCAGTCGGAGGCCGCGACTGCGATCACCACCTCCCGCAGCTTCGGCGGCGATCAATCGGCGCAGCGAACGGGCCAGCAGCGGATGCCACTCCACCTTCACGCGGTCGAGCAATTTCAACGTCGGCTCAGCGACATCGGCCAGTCGCAGTGTTCCATACCGATCGAGCAGCGTCACGACCGCATCGAAGGCCGCTGGCACGGTGGCGGACTGCAATCCCGTCGCCGGGATCCCTCCGAGCTTCGCGAAATGTTCGCGCGTTGCCAGTCGCGGAGCGGTCCCTTGTCCCGCGAGCACTTCGACCACATTTCGGCGAGCGTCGTAAACGAGAATCGGCACCTCACCACCGAAGCAGAAGCCTCCCGAATCGGTGACGCTCAGCGCGAGAATCGTCGCCGTTGCGGAATCCGCCGCGTTCCCGCCCCGTTTGAGAATCTCGATCCCGGCAGCAACCGCTTCCGCGCCACCGGCGCTCACGGCCCCTTGACGGCCGGTCGCCTCGGACCCCGGCAACGAATCAGACGCTTCCAACGGCGATCCCCAAACGATGATCGCGCTGATCAAGCATCTCCAAATCCAGGTTCGCAACTGGTGACACATGCGATTGCCCTCCGTCAGCCACGATACTTGTCCTCAACAAGACTTGCCAGCGCTTCGCCGTTGCACTCGACAAACAGCCAACTTGCCTTGCAAAAAACAAAGCATCCGCACGACGTGCAGATGCTTTGCGAGTCATTCGAATTGCCAATTGGTCATCACTTGGAAAATCAATCAGCCTTTTTCTTTTTCTTTTGGCTTCTTGACTTCCGGACGTTTTGGCAATTTGGCCTTCTGCTCGTCGATCAGCGTGATGTCTTTGGGCAATTGGGCGGCGGGATGTTCCTTGCGATCGTTTGGCTTGTTCTTCCTGGCGTTGGCATCGTCGGCCAACAGGGGCGATTGCAGGAACGCGGCGAGGCTTAACGACAGCAGGCATCTCCAAAACTTGGTCATCTCGAAAACTCCTGCTCACTGAGCGGACATGAAAAACGCAGAGCCGCCGGAGCAGCTCTGCGTGGGGGAAGTCTGTCGCCATCACCCGGAACGCGCTAACGTCCGGTTCTGGCTGGCAAAACCGGACGCTAGCGAGTGGTCTTCGGCAATTGACCACTCGCTGGCGCGTCGTGCTGGATTTGGTAGCGCCAACTCAGATCAGCTCACGGATCGGAACAGCACCGTCCGGCAGCAAGTACTGCGGGCGCCCCGACTGATCAACGTACTGCGTGTGCTGGTCGATGCCGAGCACATGGAAGATCGTCGCCATCAGGTGCTTGGGCTGAATCGGCGTCGATTTCGGGACTTCGGCTTTCGGAGAGGACTCGCCGACGACCTGCCCCATCTTCAAGCCGCCGCCGGCCAAGGCCAGTGTGCAGAGCGGTCCCCAGTGATCGCGACCATTGTGACCGTTGACTCGCGGAGTTCGTCCGAACTCACCGGTAACGACCAGCAGAATCTTTTCGCTCAGACCGCGTTGGGCGAGGTCTTCGAGGAACACCGAAATCGCGTGATCCATCGGTGGGCAGGCTTGTTCCAACTGCTTGCCGATCGACAAAGTCACCGGGTTGGCGGGATCACCGTGCATGTCCCAGCCCTGCGGAGAGTTCGCATAATTGAGCGTCACGAAGCCGCAGCCCGCCTCGCACAGCCGCCGAGCCATCAACAACTGATCTCCGAAGTTTGTCCCAGCCAGGTTGTATTTGTCCCGCAGTCGCGGGTCTTCTCGCGTGAGATCAAACGCCTCTTTGGCTCGGCTAAGGATCAGCCGGAACGCTTGGCCTTCGAACTGATCGACGCCGTCCAACAATCCCTTCCGATCGACGCTCCGATCCAAACGATCGACCTGTGTCAGCAACGAACGGCGATCTCCCAACCGAGTCATGTCGGTCTTGAGATTCATGTTGTTCCGCGCATCGCCACCAACGTCGAACGGGCTGTACGCGGGCCCCAGCCAACTGGGTCCGTCGGCGTACAAGCCGGACAAACGGACGAACGTCGGCACGCCGCTCGTCGGATGATTCGTGCCCCGCACGCGAGCCGCGATCGAACCGAACGACGGCTTAATCGGTCCGGCTCCGGCATCGGCAGCGGGGTGATCGGTGCCGGTCATCACGAAGTGCGTGCCGCCGCCATGCCCAGAGTTCCCGTGAGCGAACGATCGGACGAACGCCATCTCGTTCGCTCGCTGAGCCATCTTTGGGAACAGACCACCGATCTCGATGCCAGGGACATTCGTCGTGGTTGCCCCTACGACACTGCGATACTCCGAAGGAGCATCCATTTTCGGATCGAAGGTCTCGATGTGAGTCGCTCCGCCACCCAACCAAATCCACACGACCGAGGTGTCCTTGACCGACCGCCCCTCGGCCGCCGCCGCTGCTCGCTGTCGCAGCAGGTTTGGGAGTCCGAAACCGGTCAGCCCTAGCGCCCCGACTTTCATGAACTCTCGACGACTGGTTCCTTCACACGTTCCGGCGAGCGGCTTACCCCAAAGGTTCAGCATGGTTTGCTCCTTGGTGGTTGGGTGGAAAATCGTTGCGAACAACGCGGCAAAAGTCGCGATTCAGGCAGGAGTTACAGGCGGGATGCGCCCCGGTTTGAGGACGCATGTGGGACGACCTTATCTCGGTCATCGAAGAATCGTCAAGACACGCATCAGAAAATCCTGATGCCTCGCCGACGACAAAGCGGATTTCTCGCGAATGAATCGACAATTCGTGCCTAACCGAGCCGACTGGCAAACCGCTGGCGGACGCTTCCTCAGGCTGCATCGGTGGTTGATTCCGCCGGCTTCGGAGCGATCTTTTTCGTCCCCTTGCCGTGCCGAGCCTTGAGGTCGAACAGGCCGAAGATTTCGGAGGCCGACAAGCTCAAGGACGCGTTGCTGTTGTCTCCATCACCGAGCACTGCGCGGAAGAGCTCCCGCTTCTCGTGCAGGACTTTGTCGATCCGCTCCTCGATCGTGTCTTTGCAGATGAACTTCGTCACGATCACCGCGCTCTTCACGCCGATGCGGTGAGCGCGGTTGATCGCCTGATCCTCGACGGCCGGGTTCCACCAGCGGTCGTACAGGAAAACGTAGCCGGCGAATTGCAGGTTCAGGCCGACCGCACCGGTGCCGTAGCTCATCAGCAGGATGTGCGAATTCGGGTCTTCTTTGAACTGCTTGAGGATCGGCTCGCGCTGCTTGTGTGGGACGCCGCCGTGGTAAACCAGCGAGCCGCATTCTGCGGGAAGCCGGTCCTTGATCCAGTCGATCGTTTTCGTCCATTGGCTGAAGAGGATCGCCTTGCCGCCGCTGGCCGAGATCTCTTCCATGTCCGCCGCGAGCCGTTCGAACTTCACACTGTCGCCGGTGAGCGGATCGAAGTTCGTGATTTGCTTGAGTCGCAGGACCAGCTCAAACACATGCTGCACGCTGATCTGGTCCCCCAGTTCATTCAGATGCACGATGCCGTTTTGCTCGGCGTCCGAGTACGCGGACTTCTGAGCCGGCGTCAATTCGAGGTATTCCTCACGATCGATCCGCGGCGGCAGATCTTTCATGACGAGGTCTTTGGTCCGACGCAGCACGTAGTCGCGAGACAGCCGCTGCATCTGCCGCAAGTCGGGCGTCCCCCCCTTGGGAATGACGGTCATGTACTCGAACAGCGTGTGCATCTCTTCGGGACGGTTCTCGATCGGCGTGCCGGTCAGCGCCCAGCTTCGTTTGCGAGGAATCGACCGCGCGGTCTCCGACGTACACGAGTCCCGGTTCTTGATCCGCTGCGCCTCGTCCAGGACGACAAGATCGAACTTCGGTTTCTCGTCGTCCGTCATCTCGGCCCAGTCACGGACCAGCAGCTCATAGTTCGCCAACAAAATCGGCTGCGGCATTTGCCAGAGCATTCGTCGCCGAGGCCCGTCCCCTTCGAGCGTCGTGACCGGCAACTCTTCGGCCCACGCTTTGAACTCACGCTGCCAATTGGGGATCAGCGGCTTGGGGCAGATCATCAGGATGCGTCGCACCTGCCCCGATCGCAGTAGCAGCCGAATCGCCGTGATGGTCTGCATCGTTTTGCCCAGCCCCATCTCGTCCGCGAGCAGCGCCGACTTCTGCGAGAACAGCCAGGCAATCCCCTCGTACTGATACGGGAACGGCTCAAACGGCATGATGAGTTCTTGCCCGGCCAGCATCGTCTGCAACGGCGGCTGCAAGAGATAGAACAGCCGATCCTCCAGCGAGATCGCATCGCTGGGTGGCTTGAGCCGTGTCGCCTTTTTCTCCGCAGTCCGATCCGCGCACTCGCCGAGTTCCGTCGCGACCTTCGGCGGCTCGATCTTCTTGAGCGACTCCCCCTCCGAGTCCTCCGGCTTCTTCGGAGCAAACTCAAACCCCGCCGGAAACATCAGCCCAACCGTCGGCACCTTCGCCCAATGCGGCTTCCAAGACGGCGTCAGCCCAGCCCGCTTGTCGAACAGCGAAAGCGTTTGCGTTTCGACGGCCGGCCAACGACGAAGTGCGCCGTTAAGGCCCGACGGAAAAATGTCGGTCGCGAGCGAGATCGACGGCTCAACAACAGAAATTGAAAAGTCCGTGCTCAAGTCCAAATCTCAAGAAAATAATTGAACGACCAGAGGTCATCGTTAGTCGCGTTTTCTGGCCAACTGCTCGACCGCTTCAGACATCCGCTCGTGAGCACGCATCGCACGCCAGCCGACAACCATCCAAAAAACGGTCGTCACCACACCCCACAGAGCAGCCAGCCCCATGAGCAGATTGAACATTCCTGGTCCTAGGCCAAATTGAGGCTGCATAATTTCTTCTCCCGTTACGATTACGCCGCCGCTTTCATCGTCTCCTGCAACGCCTCGCGCACGCGGTCGAGCGGTTCGAGCAAGTCGGCGTCGGCCGCCAGTTCCTTCGCGAGCTTCTCAAACGTCTTCCGGTCATCCTCGAAATCCGAGTGCAGCGAACAGGACTGTTTGCCGACGCGGACCAGTTCGGCGGCGTTCGATCTCTTCCGACCCTCTTCACCGATGCAAGCGACCGGCAGCGAGACGTGCGGGCGAGAGTCGAGGATTTCGGCTCGATCCGTCAGCAGCAGGTGCGGCTTGATCCCGATCCGCTCCACCAGCGTCTTGCTGAGCAGCTCTCCCAGCAGAAACGGCACGAGCGTCGGGCCGTACAGCAATTCTTGAGCTCGATTTGGCCGCACCGGTGCCGTGCATTGGAATTCCAGCGGCCGGCCGTATTTGTTCGTCACCAGCAGGCCAGCAACGTGGCCTCGGTTTTCGAGGTGAATGGCGGTCAGGAAACCGAGTCGAAGTTGTTCGTTCGTGGCGAGCGTCGTAGACATGCCCGTTCCATCGACTGGCGAACGGGGATGGGTTCAGTCTCGCCACGACAACTCCGCAGACCCGGATCACGCCGATGCCGCGAGTTCTTACCCGACCGACAAAGTTTGACGGATCGGAAAATCCTGTGAGCCGTAGGATGGCCGCCCTCGGCCGTCCGTCTTCGTGATCGACGTCGAAAAGGGACGGCCAAGTCGGCCATCCTACACCCGTCTGGAATCCAACCACGCCAGCAAGTCCGCCACAAACCGCTCCGGCTGCGGCTCGAACTCCAGCGTGTGCTGAGCGTCGGGATATTCGCAGAGCGTGAGTTCCCGCGTGCCGAGTCGCGAGGCCCAGCCCTTCGTCGCCTCGTTGTCGATGATCTGGTCCCGTCCCGCGAGCATCAGCAGCGTCGGGCAGTGAATCTGCGGAGCGGCCGTCAGCGACTCGCTCGTCAAATCCTGATGAGCCAGCAGGAATCCCGAAGTCACCTCGCGCAGCGCGAGCGGATCGTTCCGAATGAACTCCTGCCAGCGCGGCTCGGCCGTGAACAGCGCCGGATCGTTGAGCGGAACCTCGACCCGCTTGTGCCGAACATCAAGCCGCCGCGCCAGATTCAACCGCGCTCGCTGCCAGGCCGTCGGTTGCACGCGAGCACACAGCCCCGGATACAGCAACGCCAGCGCATCCACCAACTCCGGCCGCCGAGCGGCGGTGATTGCGGCCAGCTTGCCTCCCCAACTGACCGCCAGCAACACGACCGGCGCAGTCGGAGCGACTCGATCGCGATGCCGACGAACGTCCGACAAGACCTGCACAACATCATTGATCAGCCGATCGCCGTGCGACACATCACCACGTCGCGAGAAGTTTCGGCCCGAGCCGCGTCGGTCTAAAAACAACACGTCGTAACCCGCCTCGCACAACCGGCCGCTAGAGAACTCGTACCAGCCGGAGTGACTCTGAATCCCGTGTAGCGCGACCACGAACCCACGCGGCTGTTCACTCGGCTGCCAATGCCGAGCGAACAGCCGGTAGCCGTCGGATGCGATGATGTGTTTGAAGTGGGGCGGCATACTTTGGAGTGCGACGGCCAGAGCCGTCGCTTTTCAAAAGACTTTGTAACCAGGATCGAGTGGACTACTGACAAACGGCACGGTTTGAAAAGCGGTGACTCAGGTCACCGCACTCCAAGGCTACGACAAATACCGCGACAGCAATCGGCGGCTGGGAGCGTCCAACTGCTTCGCATCAGGGACGAGATACCGCAGACCGTGCGAATCGAGGATCAGTGCTCGGTCCTGGCCGAGCTTGCGGACGTGCTCGTCGCTATTGAGCACGAAGCTGGTCGGGCCGCGATCGGTTTCGACGAACCACTCACACGGCTCGGCCAGTGACGAGATGCTGACGATCCGCCGAATCACCGGGACAAACTCGCGTCGCGTCAGCTCCGACACCAACAGCGTCCGTTGCTCGGCCGACAATTCGGCGAGGTCACGAATCTGCACGATCTCGCGGCCGTTCGGGTCGCACAGCGAAATCCAGTGCTCCGGGTCCGAGATGGGAAACGCACGAATCGGTTCGACGTTTTCGTGCCGATGGCCGGAAGCATCGAGCAGCGTCAATTGGCCTCGCTCGTCTTTGTGCAACGAAAAAGTGACTGTCATGGTGTCACCTCTGTGACTTCGCCGTGAGCCATGTCGAGCTGCGCTTTGTGCAACCTGGCATAGGTGCCGCCTCGTTCGAGCAGGTCGTCGTGGCGGCCGACCTCGGTGATGCGGCCATGTTCGAGGACCACGAGTCGGTCGGCTCGACGCAGCGTGCTGAGACGGTGCGCAATCGCAATCGTCGTCCGTCCGCGAGTCAGGTTTTCGAGCGCGAGCTGGATTTCCCGTTCCGTCTCGGTGTCCACGGCGGAGGTGGCTTCGTCGAGAATCAGGATCGCCGGGTCAATCAGCAACGCGCGAGCGATGCTGATGCGCTGCCGCTCGCCGCCGGAGAGAGACATGCCGCGCTCGCCGACGAAGCTGTCGTAGCCGTCGGGTTGCCGCAGGATGAATTCGTGCGCGCGAGCGGCCTTCGCGGCGGAGACGATCTGCTCGCGCGTCGCGTCGGGGCGGCCATACGAAATGTTCTCGGCGATCGTGCCGTAAAACAGAAATGGCTCTTGCAGCACGATGCCGATGTTGCGGCGGTAGTCTTCGAGAGCCAACTGCCGCACGTCATTGCCGTCGATCAGGACCGCACCTTCGGAGACGTCGTGGAAGCGGCAGACCAGATTGATGAGCGTCGTCTTGCCAGCACCGCTGGGGCCGACGAGGCCGATCATCTCGCCGGAGCGAATCTGCAAATCGACGCCGCGCAGAATCGGGCGTGTGCCGTAACGGAACTGCACCTCGCGGAACTCGACGTTGCCGGAAACTCGGCCGGGGCGGATCGGATGCGGGGGATCGGCGATGTTCGGGACTCGATCGAGAATCTCAAAGATGCGATGCGTCGAGTTCGCCGCTCGCTGCGTCGGCTCGACAATGCGGCTGAGGGCTTCGAGTCGCCCGTAAAACTTCGTGATGAGGTAGACGCTGGCCGACAACACGCCGACGGTCAAATGGTGGCCGAGCACCTGCCAAACTCCCACGACCCAAATGAGTAACAGTCCCAAATCGGACAGCAGCGTCAGCAGCGGACTGAATGCTGACCACAGCTTGTTGACGTGATTGTTCGTCTTGAAGACTTGGTCATTGCGAGCTTTGAACCGGTCGATCTCGCGCTGCTCTTGAGCAAACGCCTTGACCACGCGAATGCCGGGGATCGTATCGGCCAGGACGTTCGTCATCTCGGCCCACGCGCGGCTGCCCGCCATGAAGCCCGAACGGAGTTGGCTCCGCACGCCATGCACCAGCCAGCCGATCAGCGGCAGCGGCACCAACGTCGCCAGGCCGAGCCACAGGTCTTCCGACAGCACATACGCTCCGATGCCGAGCAGCATCACCACATCGGACGCGAAATCGGTCAGATGCACGGCGATGAAATAGCAGATGCGATCCGTGTCCGTGTCGATCCGCGAAATCAAGTCACCCGTGCGTTTGCCACCGAAGAACTCCAGTGAAAGCCGTTGCAGATGCGCGTAGGTCTGATTGCGAAGATCGGCGGCGACACGCTCGCTGATCCAAGCCAAGACGTAGGTGCGGCCCCAGCCGATCAACCACGACAGCAAGACGGCTCCGAAGAACGCCAGGAGATACCACTTCGCGGACGCCAGGGCTTTCGCTCGTTCCTGGGCGATGACTTGCTCGTCGCGAATCGGACGGACGACGTTGGATTCATCCTCCAACAATTGATCTCCCGTCAGGTCGCCGCTGTTTTCATACGTCGCCAACGCAAACGGCACCAAAACCTTGTCCATGACTTTGCCGAGCAACGGCATGGGCACGATCGCGAAGAACGCTCCCAGAACCGTCAGTACAAAGCCCAAGAACATCATCTGCGCGTGCGGTTTCGTGAATCGAAACAGCCGCGCGAACGACTTTGTCATCGGCGGCAGCGGAGCATCCGGTTCGAGTTCCGCCTCGTCGGTGTCGTCCGCTTCGTCGGCGTCTCCCTCGGCCGACTTGAGCTTCTCAATCTGCTGAACCAGTTTGTGAACGACAACCGCTTTGCCAACCGTGTATCGCCAGGCGTGCGATTGCCCGTCGGATGTGCGGACCTCCAGCAGGCCGAGTGCTCCGTGCTCTTTGGCCGAGACCGCGTCGATCTGCGACCAGTTCAGCGAGACCGTCTTCGTGTTCGCCGCCGTCGTGGCGAGCAACCGACGATCCGTCGCGACCAGGACGCTCGGCGAGAAGCGAAGCGACTCGTCGAGGTCCACTTCGACCCACATACGCGCGACCTCGCCCGACTCAAATTGCTCGCTCAACAAACGGCGAAAGTCCGCACTCAACATCGTGGTCTTGATCTCGTTATCGCCGGCGCGTGCTGGCGAACAGTTCTTTCAAAGGCAGCTTGAACCCCGGCAACACATCGCCGCCGTCGAGCGACTGCGAAGCCCGCAAATGGGTGCATTGTCCGGGAGCCGTGTAAACGTCCGCTGTCCGAGTCTCCGGGTCAACGATCCACGCCAGTCGGCAACCCGCCTCGAAGTATTCTTCGAGCTTTCGGGCAATCTCTCGCGGCGTGTTGGTCGCGCTGAGCACTTCGACGGCGAGATCTGGATACAGCGACGCAATTGGCTCGGTTGGAAATTCGCCGCTCGGCATCTGATCCCAAGAAATGAACGACACGTCCGGAATGCGCACCAACCGCGGACGCAATCGTAGAAAACCGTCGGCACCAAGCACCACGCCGAGGTCAGTCGTCCGCTGCTCAAGGTCGGTGAGAATCCAGTGACTGATTTTTGTTGCGAGCAACGCTTCTTGGCTTCCCATCGGTTTCTCCACGAGCACGCCATCGACGAGTTCAAACAGTCGGCTCTCTTCCGCCTCAATGCGGAGGATGTCCTTCTCGGTCGCGCGGCCGGGAGGCGGGTTCATGCGAATACGGCTGGGGCGGATGCCCCCCAAGCTCTTCAGAAGCTCAGCGAGCGTTTCCGGCTTGGGTCGGCGTTTGGGCTTGGTGAGTGTGGAGGTCATTGCGATGCTCGCGTGGTGTTCGATCACTTCGTCGGTGCGGATTCCGTCGGTGTGGCGGCCGAGTCTTCGCGGGTCGGGCGGATCGCCTCGAAGTAGCGGCGGATCGTTTGTCGGTGTCCCAACGGGATGTCTTCGGAGTCGAGCACCGCGTCGCTGAGCTTGCGGTACTTGTGATAGACCTCTTTGAGTTCGCGTTTCGATTGCTCGTTGGCTTCGGTGGTGGAGAGTGTCTCGGTGTCAGCGTCGCCCTGCTCTCCCTTCTGCCCCTGAATCTTTTGCTCGTTGCGTTTTGAGGCGAGGTCCGTTCGGTCCCCCTGGATGTTCGAATTCGTTCCCTTGCCGGCTTTCTGGCTGGGCTTCTTGGCGAACTGGTTGCCGTCGTCCTGACTGTTCCCTTGGCAGTTCGATTTGCACTCGCCGAGCTTGTCGCTCTGCTTTTTGAGCATCGCCGCGATCTTCTTGGCATTCCCCTGCTTCTTGGCACTCTCGCCGAGCTTGTTGAGTCCGTTCTTGGACTGCGTCGGGTTGTCCTTGTCGAGTCCCTCGGCCGCGTCCTTGGCCGCTTCACTGAGCTTCTTCATCCCTTTTTGAGCGGCGTCCTCTGACGCTTTCTTCAGCTTGTCGGCGACGGCTCGCGATTCTTTGCGGTCGAGCTTCGGACTGTCGAGCTTCGCCAACGCTTCGGACGCTTTGTCGTACTGACCTTCCTGCAACGCTTGTCCCGCCTCTTGTAGAGACTCCGCCGATTGCAACGCTTCGCCGATGGCTTTCATCTGTTCGTCGGTCGCGGAGACGTTGAACTCCGCGGCGACGGCTTGCAGTGCCGATTGCATCTCGGACAGCTTGGCCAGAGCCTCGCGGACATCGACGCCCGGCTCCTTCATCTCCTCGGCCTTCGCGAGCAACTCTTTGATGACCGCGTCAAGTTCCGGGTCGTGCTCCTCCGGCAGTTCTTCGAGCAGCTCCATCAAGTCCTCTTCGACGATCTCGGCCTCAGCGACAATCGCGTCGAGCGGCATCGATGGGCCGGCACTGACCTGCGAGCGACCCGTTGGCCAACAGAGCAACACAACCGCCAACGCCGTCGTGGCGGTTGTCCAGCGGAGGGAGCTCGGCAAGACGCGCGGGACAACCTGTTTGGCTTCGACCCGTTGCAAGTGTTGCATCGCATCCGCGAGTTGCAATTGCTGCAACTCGTCGATCTGTCCCGCTTGTTCGCGTCGCAAAAAGGCCAGAGCGGTTTCAGTGCGGTCTTTTAATTCGTAATGCTCGTCGATCGCACGAGCGGCTGGCAGCCAGTTGGCATTGAGCCAATTCCGCACACCAAATGCACACGCGGCCGCCGTCGGCAAGGCCAAGAGAAAACTCCATCCTGCCCAAGCTGTGGAAATCCAGCCCAGCAACCGAAGCACAGCAAAAATCACCGCTATGCCGGAGCCTCCAACGAATCCCCATGCCGTCGCTCGCAGCACTCCGGCCGCCCATTGGCGATGCCGTACCGGCTGGAGTTGACGAAAGAGGGCTTCGTGCATGGTGACGCTCGTAGAAGTCAGGCTTTCCGATCGACGGCCAACAACTTACCGAACCACGCCATCACCGACAACATGCCTCTGAGTTTCCTGCTCTGCGAGGCAGTCCTGTTTCGCTGGATGGACACGGTTTCGATCGTCATGCTGCCGCCGAAAGTAGGTCAGGCTTTCCAGCCTGACCCGAATTGGCAAATCAACGTCAATCGTTTATCGGGTCAGCCTAGAAAGGCTGACCTACGAGGCGCAGCATGTCGGAACGATGTTATTTGGCGGTCGATCTGGGGGCCGAAAGCGGCCGAGTCGTCGCGGGGCTATTCGATGGCCAGCGAGTTCAGTTGGATGAGTTGCATCGCTTCCCGAATGGCGCGGTCAACCTCGGCGGCAGCCTGCGTTGGGATGTCCTGCGTCTCTGGTCCGACATTCAAAATGGTCTCAGCGCGGCGGCGACGAAATTCGGAGCGGCGATTGCCAGCGTCGGTGTCGATACCTGGGGCGTCGATTACGTCCTGATGACCAAGACCAACGAGATGCTCGGCGCGCCGTATCACTATCGCGACGCTCGCTCGCGAGGGATGCTCAATCACGCGCTGACGAAGGTCTCGCGCGGCGACGTCTTCGCGGCGACCGGCTTGCAGTTCATGGAGATCAACACGCTGTACCAACTGCTGGCGATGAGCCAAACGAACCGCGACCTGATGCAGTTGGCCGATGTCTTCCTGATGATGCCCGACTACATCAACTGGCTGCTGAGCGGCAGTCGGGTCGTCGAGTTCACGAACGCCACGACCTCGCAGTGCTTCGACGCCACGAAGCGGACGTGGGCCTACGACATGCTCCAGCGACTAGAAATCCCGTCGCACTTCTTCCCGGAAGTCGTCTCTCCCGGCACGAAGTTGGGAACCCTACGGGAAGAGATCGCTCGCCGCACGAACCTCGGCCGGATCAATGTCGTCGCGCCGGCGACTCACGACACAGGGAGCGCCGTCGCAGCGGTGCCGACCGAAAACACCGGCTCGCCCAACTGGGCCTACATCAGTTCGGGAACGTGGTCGCTGATGGGTGTCGAAGTGCAGCAAGCGGTCGTCACACCGCGAGCACTCGAACTCAACGTCACGAACGAGGGAGGCATCGACGGCACCTACCGGCTGCTCAAGAACATCATGGGCTTGTGGCTGGTGCAGGAATGCCGCCGCTCGTTCGAGCGGCACGGCCGACCGCTCGATTACGGCCCGATGGTACAACTAGCGACCGCCGCGATGCCGTTCGCCTCGCTGATCGACCCGGACGATCCGAGCTTCCTCAGCCCCGACGACATGCCGACGGCCATTCAAAACTTCTGCCGAGCGACCAATCAGCCGGTCCCCGAATCCGAAGGGCAACTCATCCGCTGCTGCCTGGAAAGCCTCGCGCTGAAGTACCGCGTCGTGCTGGGCTGGATGGAAGAGTTGACCGGTGTGCCGATCGAAGTCATCCACATTGTCGGCGGCGGCACGAAGAACGAGTTGCTCAACCAATTCACAGCGAACGCCTGCGGACGTCCGGTCATCACCGGCCCTGTCGAAGCAACCGCGCTGGGCAACGTGCTCGTGCAGGCCCGAACGGCCGGCGAGATTGGGTCACTGGCAGAGATCCGCGAAGTCGTCCGTCGGTCGTGCGAGATGAAACGCTACGAGCCGTCCGAGCCAACCGCCTGGCAAGCGGCGAACGCTCGATTCGCGGAGTTGTGCAATCGCCCACGCTGACGCCGTAGGTCAGGCTTTCCAGCCTGACCCGAATTGGCAAAATGCGAGCATCAACCGTCAATCGAGTCAGCCTGGAAAGGCTGACCTACGACTTCGCTGTCGAACCAGCTTGCGAGCTTCCCGAATCGGAGGAGCCTGACTTGCTGTCGGCCATGCGCAGCCAAGCTTTGATTCGCGTCGGATCAAAACCCACGATGAACGCCACCAGCGACATCGAGCCTGCCAGCCGAGCGTATTGCCCCGGCGTGCTGTCTTTGAACGGGTCATCCAAGACCACATACAAGCCGGCGACCATGCACAGGTAGATCACGAAGCCACGCATCGTCGCCGACAGGGGATTCTCGGAAAGGATCGCTTCCTCGTTGGGTTTGAGGTTGGCTCGTTCCTCGATCGTCATCATCGAATACTTGATGTTGCTGACGCACCCTCCCAACAGGCCGGCAAACAACGTCAGCAGAGCCATGTTGGTCGGAGTGAAAACCAGCACCGAGTAGAAGAAGGCCGCCACGCGAGAGACTGGTTGACGAGTCGCGAGAAGAGGCTCCTTTTTCTCAGGACTGATTTCTGCCAAGTTTTTCTTTGCTGGCTCCGCACTGCCTGCGGCGGTCGATGTCTTTTCGGTGCCCTTCCCAATCTCCTTGGGAGCCTCATTTCCCTTTGGCTCACTCAACACGGCCACGCTGGACTCTTCGCGGTCCTTGCTACTCTCGTTCTTGGGTTTCCTTTCCTTCTGTTCCTGTTCAGCTTCAGCGACTTCCGCCCGCTTGATCACATCCGCGACGAGTTCCTTGCCGTTCGGGCCAAGCTGCTTCTCCACCATGTGAGGGGCCAGAAGTATGCGTTCCTCGACCGACTCCAAGAGCAACCCCGCCGCATACAGCAGAATCCAACACACCAACCCCACGGCGCTCATCACCACTTGTGACCAGGGCACGTCTTTCAACTCGTGTAGCTTCGGTACTGTTGGCACAGGAGGCGTCACAGTCGGAGGAGTAGATTCCGATGTCGGCGGAATTGGCTCTGAAGTCGGCGTCGTCACGGCTCAGTTACTCCGGGAATTGCAAGAGGGGGCGGCAGCTTGATAGCTCGTCACCAAGCACGAGGCAAATTGATTCACCTCATCGACGACGACAACGTGCAGGAGTTACAGCGACACGACTCGTTGTGTCCGCAATGCCGATTGTTCCGTCTGAAAACGCCGATGGGCCAAGGCGTTGCAATCGACTCGGCGAGCGTTATCATGCTCGCGTCCTGTGGGAGCGCAACAGGATCAAACCATGATCACGATCTCCGGCCAACCCGTCCGAACGTGCGAGGGACTCTCGCGGCGCGAATGGTTGCGTGTCGGCGGTCTGAGTGGCGTGGGATTGCCGGGACTCGGTTTGCCCGCACTCTGGCAGAGCCAAGCCGCAGCGACCGAACGAAAGCCGCGAGCCAAAGCCTGTATCGTGCTGTTCATGTTCGGTGCGCCGGCGCATCAAGACACCTGGGACTTGAAGCCCGATGCGCCGTCAGCCGTCCGCAGTGAGTTCCAACCAATCGCGACCAACGTGCCGGGCATCCACGTCAGCGAGCACATTCCTCGGCTGGCTCAGATGGCGGATCGGTATCTGCAAATCCGATCGCTCACGCATCCCGACAACACGCACACGGTCGCGATGCACTACATGCTCTCCGGAGTCCGTCATCGCCGGCCAGCAACGAATCCACAAAACGCCGCCGACGATTTCCCCTGCTTCGGAGCGATCGCGAATCACACCCTGCGTCGTCGTGACTCGCGGATGCCAGCGTCCGTCAGTCTCAACGCGCCGGCGAATCAAGTGTCGGCGAACAATCACATCTTCCCCGGCTTCTTCGCGGGCTTTTTGGGACAGGAGTTCGACCCACTGTTCATCCCGCAGCACGCGAACCGCGCCGACTTTCAACCGCTGCCGCCGATCGAAAATTCGCAACGACTGCTCGACCGCAGAAATTTGCTGGCTCAGATCGACCAGCAGTCCGCGCAACTGCATCAGTTGGCCAGGGTCCAGAACTTCGGCGGCTACCACGAACAAGCGTTTGAGTTGCTGACCTCTCCTGCCGTGCGACGCGCGTTCGACGTCGCTCAGGAACCGACCCCGCTGCGCGAGCGATACGGCCAGACTCCGTTCGGGCAAGGCTGTCTGTTGGCTCGACGATTGGTCGAGTCGGGCGTCTCGCTGGTCACGGTGAACTGGGAACGGGATGACGCCTATTGGGACACGCACTCGGACAACTTCAACCTGCACAAGAAGAAGTTGTTGCCCAACATGGACCAAGGTTTTTCGTCTTTGCTGCTCGACCTGGAAGAGCGCGGCATGCTCGACGAAACGCTGATCGTCTGGCTGGGGGAGTTCGGTCGCACGCCGACGATCAACAAAAACGCCGGCCGCGATCACTGGGCCGCATGCAACACCGTGGTCCTCGCCGGAGCCGGCCTGCGCGGCGGCGCGATCCACGGAGCTTCCGATCGTCAGGCCGCCTACCCCGCGCGCGACCCAGTTGGGCCAGAAGACCTCGCTGCGACGATTTACCATTTGCTCGGCATCGACACGCATCGCTTGCTGCGCACTCCCGAAGGCCAACCGGTTCCACTCTCGACCGGCGAACCAATTCACGCAATCCTGTGACGGGCACCATGCGCCGGATGAGTCCGTTCTCGCCCTTCTCCACTCGGGAGAAGGTGGCCGAAGGCCGGATGAGGGACTCAATCGCCAGTTGGCTCCCTCACCCCAACCCTCTTCCCAAGGGAGAGGGAGA
>SYJG01000456.1 GCA_005798445.1 Planctomyces sp. | reverse complement strand
TGCAAGTCACCGCCAGCCTCCTCAGCGACGGCGATCCCCTCACCAAACACATCCTCGCCCGCCCCGGCTCGCTCTATTACCGCCGCCAGATTGGAAGTTCAAACCTGACCGGGAAAGAAAAGGGAATGCTGTTTTGCACCCCCGGCAAGGGCAAGTCGCTGACGCTTGGGAACTATGTCTTGCTCGACATGCTGGGCGAGGGGGGCATGGGGATGGTGTTCAAGGCACGGCATCGCCGGATGGAGCGAGTCGTCGCGCTGAAGGTCATCAAGCCCAAGGTGGTGAAGGATCCGGTCGCGCTCAAGCGGTTTCAGCGGGAGGTCATCGCGGCAGCCAAGCTGACGCATCCCAACGTCGTCGCGGCTCACGATGCGGACGAAGCCAAGGGGACGCACTTTCTGGTGATGGAGTACGTCGAGGGTGCGGACCTGGCGAGTCACGTCAAACAGCATGGTCCGATGCCGATCGAGATGGCGGTGAACTGCATCGTGCAGGCGGCGCGCGGGCTGGCGTTCGCTCACGAGCAAGGGGTCGTGCATCGGGACATCAAGCCGCACAACTTGCTGCTCGACCGGCATGGGATCGTCAAGATTCTGGACATGGGACTGGCGCGGATCGATGGGGGACTCGGTGGCGACGTGCGGCAGGCGGACCTGACGAACTCCGGGGCCATGATGGGGACGGTCGATTACATGTCCCCCGAACAGGCGATGGACAGCAAGCACGCGGATGCTCGCAGCGACATCTATTCGCTGGGTTGCACTTTGTTCTATCTGCTGACAAGACACGTCCCGTTCGAGGCGGACACGATGATGAAGCGATTGAGCGCGCATTAGAACGCACCGCCGCCGTCGTTAGCAGAGGAAGCCAGTAGGGTGGGGCGAAACACGAGACCCACCAGCGAACCAGTCTCGAACGATAGTGGGGGTCGCGGACTCGACCCACCCTACGGGGCGACTTTGGGCGATCGTCTCGCTGCGCTCAACTCTGTCTTTCAACGGATGGTCGCGAAGAAGCCTGAGGATCGGCCGCAGACGATGTTGCAGGTGATCGCCGAGCTGGAGCGATACCTCAAAAGCAACGCGCCGACGGTGTCAGTCGCTGCCGGTTCCAATCCGTTGGCGAATGCTGGCACCGGAAACGAACTGCAACAGTTTCTGCGACAGCTCAGCGGCGAATCGAGCGGGACATCCTCACGAACCGGCGCGACCGCCACGGCGGAGGCTCGGTCCGAACGGGATGCCGAGACGATCGTGGATTCGGCCAGCGATTCCAAAACTGGTCTGCTCGGAGAAAAGACGATCGCCTTGCCGAATTCGGAAATCGCGAGTTCCTCGAAGCTGGGCCATTCACGGAAAGCGATTCTGATTTCGGTGTCGGTGGTCGTGGTGGTTGTGTTGGCCGTCGTCTTCGCGATGAGCGGCAAGTCTGGTAAGCCGACGGACGAAAACCTCGCGACCAAAAAAACGGTGGGCAAGGAGACTCAGCCGAAGTCCGTGGGCGAGACGACGGCGGTGACTCAACCGGATGATCTCGTATCGAGTCCCGCGACATCTCCGATGGACGCGGCGTTGCAGTTCGATGGTGACGATATCGTCACCATTCCAACGCTACCGTTTGACCTACTCTCGCCGTTCACTTGGGAGGCGTACGTCGCTGTGCCGCAAAAATCACCCTTCGGGCGTGACGGCGTCGTCATCGGAGTTGCCGCCAAAGGAGAGTCACTTGCCGAGATCCCAGGAGGGGATTCTCCAGCACAATTCCTGTCGCTCACAAAAGAATTGAAGTGGCGTTGGAAGTACGGCTCTGGAAAGGAGCGAGAGGGGAATGTGCATAGCATCGCTACGGCTCGTGCCGAAAGGACGCACCTCGCTTGTGTCTGCGAGGGGAAGACCCATCGCCTGTACGTTGACGGCAAGCTGCAGAAAAACGCCGAGTGGGACACGCCTCGGAAGGCCGCCGGTCAGTTTGAGTTTGGCCCGCGGTTTGTCGGCATCATCGACGAGGTCCGCGTTTCCAAGGTTGCTCGCTACAAGGAGAACTTCACGCCGATGTCGCGCTACGAGCCTGATGCCGACACGCTTGGCCTGTACCACTTCGACGAAGCGGACGGGGACGAGCTTCAAGATTCGTCGGGCAACAACCATCACGGCCAGATCGTTGGAGCCACGTGGGTGATGGCCGACGGTTCGGCGATCGTCACGCCAGCAGACGTCCCCGCTTCACAGCCTGCGGCAACGCCAGCCGAGGTTGTCTATCTCGACGACTTGAAAGAGAAGTCGTCCGTTAGCCTGTTCCCACTGCGCAAGCCGGAGATGGAGTCCTTCGCGAAAGAGGTGGAGAACGCATTCCGTTTGGACCCTGCATTGGTGAAGCATGGATTGATCGCACATCCTCTAAACAGCCCCGGCCAGCCGAGGAACGAAGCTCGGTTCGTTTACGAACTGGGTGCTCGGTTCGCGACCTTTCAAACGATCGCTCGCTGTCCCCGAAGTCGCGTCCATCCATTGTTTGTGGAAGTGTTCGGTGACGACAAATCGCTGGCCATTACCGAGAACTTGGTCAATGAAAAGGACAGACAAGCGACGTTGAATGTCGATGTGCGTGGAGTCAAAGAACTGACGATCGTGGTGTTTAACACAGGAGCCAATGCCACCAGCCACGTCATCCTGCTCGACCCACGGCTGACGCCGCAGGGCAATCCAGTCGCTCCCGCGGCCAATCTCAAAGTGAGCATCCCCACGGAAGCTCTCACGTTCGGCGGGCATCGTTATCTGCTCGTCGAATCGACGGGCCATTGGAGAGACGCCAAAACCAAGGCCGTGGCGATGGGTGGGCACCTCGTCACGATCAACAGCCGGGAGGAACGTGATTGGGTGCAGAAACTTGTTCCGGTAGCAGTCGCAGGCAAAGTCGGGGTTCGGGTTCGTGCCTTCATTGGTGCGTCGCGGCCACCGGGTAAGAGTCAGTGGACCTGGGTCACCGGCGAACCGTTCGACGAATCGCTGCAGCCGAGCAAGGTCGGCAATCGAGAAAAAGGGATCGCCCTGACGTGGATTGATAACAGTTGGGACGACGTCGGGGGTGCCTATGTCGGGTCGCACTTCATCGTCGAATGGGACACGCTCGGCAATTGATGGAAGTCATGGTTACCTTGTGGCGCACGCGGCTCGCGTGCGACGATTTGTTGGAAACGCACGCGAGCCGCGTGCGCTACGAAGCGAGAGTTCTTCATGCCACCGACCATTAGCCAGTTTTCGCAGCGACTGACTTCGTCCGGCGTGATGTCGGCCGATGACTTGCGGGACTGGCTGTCGGTGCTGCCGAGCGAGAAGCGGCCGAGCGACGGAGAACAGTTGGCTCGCGAACTGGTCAGGCAGAAGCGGCTGACGGCGCATCAGGCTTCGACGATCTATTCGGGAAAAGGTTCGTCGCTGGTGCTGGGCAACTATGTGGTGCTCGACAAGCTGGGTGAGGGAGGCATGGGGGTCGTGCTCAAGGCTGAGCACCGGCGGATGGCGCGGGTGGTGGCGATCAAAGTCATGTCGTCGGCGGCGTTGAAGTCCGCCGAGATGGTGAAGCGGTTTCAGCGCGAAGTGCAGGCGGCCGCGAAGCTCGAACATCCCAACATCGTCACCGCTCACGATGCGGACGAGGTCAACGGCACGCACTTCCTGGTCATGCAGTTCGTCGATGGGGACGACTTGTCGGCTGTCGTGAAGAAGCACGGAGCGCAGCCGTTGGATCGTGCGGTGGATTTCATCCTTCAGGCGGCGCGCGGCTTGGAGTTCGCTCATCGCCACGGGGTCATCCATCGGGACATCAAGCCGCACAACTTGCTGTTGAGCAAAGAGGGAGTCGTCAAAGTTCTCGACATGAGATTGGCTCGCATCGAAGAGCCGATGGGGAGCACTCGCGAGGCTACGCTGACCAGCACCGGCGCGGTGATGGGGACCATCGACTACATGTCGCCGGAGCAGACGCTCGACACGAAGACGGCGGATGCACGCAGCGATATCTACTCACTGGGCTGCACTCTGTTTTATCTCCTGACGGGAGAGGTGCCGTTTCAAGCTGACACGATGATGAAGCGGTTGTTGGCGCACCGCGAAGAGGCTGTGATTTTTTAGAAGCCGAACTTCAAGAAAGTTTTTTGGGCGCTATAAGTTCTG
>SYJG01000455.1 GCA_005798445.1 Planctomyces sp. | reverse complement strand
CTCGAACCACGGAAACGTCATTTGGTAAAGTGGACACGTCATTTGGTAAAGCGGATTCATTCATGCGACACTTATAGCGCGATCAATTTCTTCCGAGTAGGCCGCTTGATAAAAAATCACAACCTCTTCGGGTTACGAGTTCACTCGCCACGGATCGCGGTCACTAGCCAAGCGCGGGCGTAAGCCCAATCTTCATCCGCCGTTCGCGGAGAAATTCCCAGCGCGGCTGCCGCTTCGGCGACGGTCAGTCCGGTGAAGTAACGCAGCTTCACCACCTCCGTTGCGCGAGGTTCGATCTCCGCCAGCCGCTCCAACGCTTCATCCAACGCGAGCAGCCCTTGACTGCGATCGAGTTCCGCCGGTTGATCGAGATTCAATTCCTGCCGCACGAACCGCCCACCCGCCTCCTGACCACGTTTCTTCCGAGCCGCCTCAATCAAAATCCGTCGCATCGCTTCCGCCGCCGCCGCAAAGAAGTGCCCGCGATTGTCCCACTGCGCCTGATCCGCCGGCCCGACCAGCCGCAGATACGCCTCATGCACCAACGCCGTCGCCTGCAACGTCTGCCCCGGCGTTTCCTGAGCCAACCGCGCCGCCGCCAGCTTTCGTAGTTCCTCATAAACCAACGGCAACAGTCCAGCAGCCGCTTCGCGGTCCCCCGCTTTTGCCGCCGCCAGAATTCGAGTCACTTCAGTCATGCCATGCACCGAGAAGACAGCGACGATGAGTCAGGGCGAGTCGTAGCCATCGGGGCCAGAACCCTCAGAAAGTCTCTCACCGACGACCGGACCTGTCGCGCAGACTCTCCAAGTCGGTGAAGGGATATTTGACCGAATGATCCGATTCAAAGCGATGCGCCGTCATCCACGAGAATGTCGTCTGATCGGAGTTGGCCGGATCGGGTTCGGGGAGCGGCTGGCCATCGGCCTCGGCGTAGATCGTGCGGACGACGGGAACTCGCGCGGACGCCTTCGGGACGAGTTCGTAGTCGGTGCCGCGTGTTTGCACGAACCAGGTGTTGTCACGAAAGCCGCTGGCGAGCCGTTGTCGTGCGGCCGTGAGCAGCTCCGCACGTCGCGTGTCGGAAAGCTCCTGATTCGAGCGGATCAACTGCGACAGCTTCTGCGTTTCCGAGACATCGAAGCTGACCCAGCCATACGGTGGCAGAAACGCTTCGAGCTTGCAGTGCGACGGCGAGCTCTTCGGGAACGTGTTGATCCCGTAGGTCACTCGCGTCGGCTGACCGAGCAGCCGGCCCATCGCGGCGCAGAAGCCGTGGTAGTCACTGCAATGGCCGCGCTGCTGTTCGAGTCCGTGAACCGAACTCGCCTTGAGCGACGCCTTCACATGGTCGTAGGCGAAGTGCCCATCGACCCAGCTCATCACCGAATCGAGGTCCTGCAACGGCCCGCGTCGCTGCGGCAGAATTTCGGTCAACAGCTTCTCGAAGCGAGCGTCCGTCACAACCGCTTGCGACTCGCTGCGCTGGTACGGAGCGAAGCTCTTCGGCCACTGCTTGACGCTCTGCACGCGCGCGGGGTCGAGTTGCCAGCGCAGCTCCCACGAGCGAATGCGGAACTTGTGCCGGATGACTTGGGCACCTTGCGGATTCGCGAACTCAAAGTAGGCGAAGCGATTGTCGAACAGTGGCTCGTCAGCGACCTGCGGCTTCACGGCATCAGGAAACGTCGACAACTCAGACGACTGCAACTCTTGCCCGTGATCGCTGGGCGGGATCGGCAGCCAGACGCTCAGCTTCTTCGTCTTGTACGGAGCGGTCACGGTGACGAGGAACTCGACGTCGTAGGTCACGGGATTGAACCGCTCGGCCGAGTACGGCTGTTGCGGGTCAAGCTTCAGCGGTTCGTCCGCGCGCGTGACGGCAGCCAAACTCAGACAGCCAATGATCGCCAGCGAGATCGCAAGACTTCTCACGCGGACTTTCCTTTCGACACCGAGTACGCCGGACGAATCACGAACTCGTACAGTCCGCCACCGACGGCCGCTCCGAGAATCGGAGCCAGGATGTAGACGGTCAACCAACTCCACTCGTCCTGACCCGGCAGCGCGACCTCTCCCCAACCAGCGAGCCGAGCGAACAGTCGCGGCCCGAAGTCTCGTGCGGGATTGAAGCACGCCTGAGTCAGCGGAGCGATCACCGAGATCAACACTGCGACGGTCAGTCCGATAAAAATCGGAGCCTCTCCGGTCGCCGGTTGCCCTCGATTCCGTTCATCCGTCAGAGCAAACACGACGAACGCCAGAATCATCGTGCCGAACACTTCTGCAAGAAATGCCACCGTCGGAGAGGCAAGCTCTCGCCACTTGGCATGTGTCTCGACCGAGTACGGCTCGTCACCGGCCGCGAGTCCGCCGGGGTTCGGGAAATACTCGCCGTAGCACATCGCCGTCACGACGCTCCCTGGCTCGCCGCGAGTGACAAGCTTCTCCTTTTCTTTCGCCGCGAGCTGCGGGCCGAACAACACGAACAACAGACCGGCGGCCAACATTGCTCCGGCCAATTGAGCCGCGATGAACGGCAACACGCGACTCTTCGGAAAGCCGCGCCAGATCGCAAACGCCAGAGTCATCGCCGGATTGATGTGCGCGCCGCTCACGCCGCCGACCGAGTAGATCGCCAGCATGATCGCCACGCCCCAAACGATCGCGACTTGCCACAAACCCGATTGAGCTCCCGTCAGCACGGCCGCGTGAACTGCTCCGCAACCAAAGAAGATCAGCAGAAACGTCCCGAACACCTCGGCGACGAACTGACGCGGCAGAGAAGGGACCGATTCTTGGCTCACCAGAGGCTCCGAAAAATCGAGGCTCGAAACACGCGAAGGCCGCGTTCGCAGCAATCCTTCTAATCATTGCCAGAACGTGACTCCAGCCAGTGAGTCGTGAATGGCTGAACCCCAAATGTTGAACATCCTGAGCAAACGGTGGTTTGTCTGAGGTTCAAGTCGTCGTTAGAAGGTCGGATTGTGTCGCGACACAACCTGCCGCGGCTGCGACAGGTGAAGGCCTGGCGGATGATCCTCTGCGACCGGAAGTGCAACCATGAGCAACCCACGTTTCGTGATGATTGGCGGATTCTTGGGAGCCGGGAAGACGACGACTGTCGCACGGCTTGCTCGGCATTACATGGAGCAGGGGCTGAGCGTCGGGATCGTGACCAACGACCAGACCACCGATCTGGTCGACACCAACAGCCTGCGAGCACAGGGCTTCGAAGTCGGCGAAGTCGCCGGCTCCTGTTTTTGCTGCAACTTCAATGCGCTCACCTCGACCGTCGAGCGGCTTGGAAAGGCCGAGCGCCCGGATGTCATCATCGCCGAGCCGGTTGGCAGTTGCACCGATCTCGTCGCGACCGTCGTGCGACCGTTGGTGCAGATCTACGAGCAACCGTTGGACGTGGCTCCGTATGGCGTGATTATCAAACCCAGTCACGGCGCAAAGATTCTGCGGAACGAAGCGGGAGCCGGATTCTCACCAAAAGCGGCGTACATCTTTCGCAAGCAAATTGAAGAGGCGGACTTCGTCGTCATCAACCGCATCGACGAGATGTCGGCGGACGCCGTGAACGATCTCGCTCAGCGGTTGGAAGAACAATTCCCCGGCCGGCCGATCCTGCGCATGTCGGCGAAGAGCGGCGAGGGCTTCGCCGCGTTCTGTGAATTCCTGGAACAGCGCGGCGACTTCGGCCAGCGACTGATGGAGGTCGATTACGACATTTACGCGGAGGGCGAAGCGGAGCTCGGTTGGCTCAACAGTCAGATCCGCGTCAACTCCGCGCAGCCGTTCGAGTTGGACGATCTGCTGCTCGACATCATCCGCCGACTGCAAACGGAGTTCTCCACGATCAGCGCCGAGACCGCGCACCTCAAGACGATCGGACTGTGGGAAGGCTTCTACGGCGTCGCGAATCTCGTCAGCAGCTTCACCGAACCGGAACTGTCGCTTCCGTCAAATTGCCGAGTGTCACAAGCCAGCGTCGTGGTCAACGCGCGCGTCGCGACCGATCCGACGCAACTGGAACGATTGGTCCGCGAGGTCGTTGACGCCGCGTGCGCCGCACTTCCCGCCGAGTCGCAGATCGACACGCTGCAATGCTTCCGCCCCGGCCGCCCGGTCCCGACACATCGCATCCTGCAAGATGCGACGACGTAGGTCAGCCTTTCCAGGCTGACTCGATCAACGATCGACGTGGTGTTGCCAATCCGGGTCAGGCTGGAAAGCCTGACCTACGGGCTAGATGTCGAGAATCAGTTCCGTCTGCCAACCGCTCGCGGTTTGTTGGACACTCAACCCGTGGTAGGTGATCGCTTTGACTTCGTGAGCCAGCCGATGCCGCGATCGGTCCCATGTCTCGCCTCGAACCGTTGCTTCCAGGACCTGATCGCTGAACCGCACGTCGAATTCGGCGCACAACAACTGCCTCGTCTCAAACCGGAACAGCAGTTCGTTGAGCCAGTCGAAGAGCAAATAGTCAACCTTGCTTCCGGCGAGTTGAATCGTTTCGGTCTGCGTCGGCTGCACGTCGTCGACGTTCTCGACCAGCAGTGACGTCAGTCCGCGAGCGGCGTCGACGAACAACTCTTCAAGCGTCGCGGCGGAGACTCGCAAGCCAATGTCAGCGGTGTGATCGAAGGTCTCGAACATGCGTCCCTCGGAAAGTAGGTTGGGACTCCGTCCCGACTTTCTTCACTGACGGGTCGGGACAGAGTCCCAACCTACGTCGTCACACCACTCGGCGAAACTCCGCGTCCAAGCCGTTGGCCAGAAATTGGATCACGCTCGGAGCCAGATGATTGAAGTACTCCCACGAGTGTCCGCCGTGCGAAGTCGTGAAGTCACGCTCGAAGGGGACGCCGGACGAATTCAATTTGCTGACGAGCTTCTCGACGCCCGGCAGCGCATCGCGGTCGGTCGGATCGCACGCCAGAAACTGATGCCGAGGCCAATTCAGGCCCTGCACCTGCAACGTTGCCGTCTGCTGCCGAGCGGCTTCTTGATCGGCGAACATCTCATCGAGCGGCAGTCCGTGCCCCATCCACTCCTGAAGGTCGATCACCGGCGAGATCGCGGCGATGACTGGGAACTCGGTCGGATGCCGATACGCCAACTGCAAGACTCCCTGGCCACCCATGCTCACACCGAACGCCGCCAGCGCGGGAGGCTTCACATGCCAGTTCGCCTCGATCCACGGCAGCACGTTCGAGCGAATGTGTCCGATGGATGACAGCTCGGCATCGAACTCCGGACAAACGACCGGCAGCCACCACGAGCGCTGGCCGTGTGGGCAGAACGCTCGCAGGCCATGCCGTTCAAGCTCCGCTGTGTAAGCCGAGTTGTTCGCGAGCGTCTGCAAGCCGTGGCCGTGCAAGAAGAGCACGGCTCGCACGGGATCGCTCGGCCGAGACGGTTCAAAGATGTCGGCCGCTTTGCCGGCGATGTCGATGGTTTGCCAATGGGACACGTTGACCTCGTAGCCCGACTCTCAGAGTCGGGAGTCTTTGAGAACGGACCCGACTCGGAGAGTCGGGCTACATTCACGACAGCACATCCTTGATGACATGCCCATGCACGTCGGTCAGGCGGCGTTCGATGCCGTTGTGATAAAAGCTGAGTCGCTCGTGATTCAGGCCGAGCAAATGCAGGATCGTGGCGTGCAGGTCGTAGATCGTCGAGATGTTTTCGATTGCCTGATGACCGAACTCGTCCGTCGCGCCGTACGAGAACGGAGCCTTCACACCCGCTCCGGCCAGCCAGACGGTGAAACCTTTCGGGTTGTGATCGCGGCCATTGGCTCCCTTTTGGAAGGTCGGCATCCGGCCGAACTCCGTGACCCAGGCGACCAGCGTGTCTTCCAGTAGGCCGCGTTGTTTCAGGTCTCGCAGCAACGCGGCACATGGTTGATCGAGAATCGGCGCGTGAACCGAATACTGCTGCTGAAGAGTCTTGTGTCCGTCCCAATTGCCGACCCCTTCTCCCATCGCATACGAGCCGTTGAAGAGCTGCACGAATCGCACGCCCCGCTCGATCAGCCGCCGAGCCAGCAGACAATTTCGCGCGAAGCCGGCTTTGTTCTTGTTCTCGTCCTGAGTGCCGTAAGCTTCGTGAGTCGCTTTCGATTCGGCTTCGAGGTTGGCGACTGTCGCCGCGCTGATCTGCATCTTCGCCGCGAGTTCGTAGCTGGCGATCCGCGCGAGCAACTCGGAGTCTCCCGGATTGCGTTCGAGATGCTTCTCGTTGAGGCGTCGCAGGAAGTCGCGAGTCGCCACGTCGGTTGATTCCGAAATTTCCGGCGGACGTCGCAGATTTGGGATCGGCTTGTCGGCGGTGAACGGCGTCCCCTGAAACGCAGCCGGAAGAAACTTCGAGTTCCAATGGCTCGCGCCGATCTGCGGCACGCCGCGCGGATCGGGGATCGCCACAAACGCGGGCAAGTCGGAACACTCGCTCCCCAGCGCGTAGCTGACCCAGCAGCCGACTCCCGGAAAGCCGTCGAGGATAAAACCGGTGCTCATCTGATTCTCGGCCGGCCCATGCGTGTTCGACTTGGCCGTCATCGAATGAATGAAGCACATCTCGTCGGCGAGCCCCGCGAGGTTCGGCAGCAAGTCGCTGACCATCTTGCCCGACTCACCGCGCGGCCGGAACGGCCACAGCGGCTTGATGAGATTGCCGTTCTCCCCCTGAAACGTGATCAGCTTGTCGCTGCCGGGCATCGGCGTGTCGTGCCGTTTGACCAACTCCGGCTTGAAGTCGAACGTGTCGATGTGACTGACCGCGCCGGAGCAAAAAATCATCAGCACTCGATTCGCTCGCCCCGCGAAGTGTGCCGGCCGAGCGGCATACGGAGTCGCCGGGTTGATCTTCGGTCGGATCGGCGTTCGATCTTCCGCTGCCAATCCGTGCTGCGCGAGCAACGTCGCCAGCGCGAGACCGCTCAGCCCGCTGGCCGAGTCGTTCAAGAAACGACGCCGGTCGAGCAACCGCAAGCCGATCGGTGAAATACTTGGAACTGTCATGGCGTGAAGCAAAACAAGCGGACCCGCGCCGGTCAACCGGTGGTCTGGTACGATTCAACGCGACCTGAAGTTCAAAAGGGTACGACGAATTGAGGGAGACGACGAATTGGACCGGGTGATTCGTCGTCTCCCTCAATTCGTCGTACCCTTCTTCCCGAGTGAGTTTTGAATTTCTCAAGGCCACCCATTGCACACGTTCACGTCCAACCTGCTCGCCTTCGGCTTCGCCAGTCCCGCTTTGCTGGGTTGGTTGGCGTTAGCGGCGGTACCGGTGCTGATTCACTGGTTGTTCCGCCGTCGGTATCGCGAGGTGACTTGGGCAGCGATGCAGTTCCTGCACGCGGCGGCTCGGAAACAATCGCGGCGGACTCGGCTGGAGCAACTGTTGCTGCTGACGGCGCGAGTGCTGATCCTGGCGCTGATCGTGCTCGCGTTTGCGCGGCCGCGCTGGGCGGATGCCGGCAAGCTCGCGCGAGAGACACCGCCGACTTTGCGAATGATCGTGCTCGATGCGTCACTGAGCATGGGACGCAAAACGGCTCGCGAAGACGCCAACGTAGCCGCCACGTTCAACGGCTCGACCCTGTTTGAAGTGGGCAAGTCGATCGCGCGAAAGCTCGTCAGAGAAAGCCGATCGGGGGACCGCTTCGCGCTGGCACGCATCGCTGGGTCGGAGCCGCGTGTGCTGGTCCGTCAGCCGACGCTCGTGGCCAGTGGCGTGTTGGACGAGATCGACCGACTGCCGTTGACGTTCGAGCGTGGCGACGTCGCCGCGACTCTACGGCAACTCCCCGAACTGATCGCCGCCAAACAGTCGCACGAACGCTGCGAGGTTGTCGTGATCTCCGATTTCCAGGAGGAGAACTGGTCCGTGGGGCACGCTTCCAGCATGCCTGGACTGGAAAGGCAAGCTGGAAGCGTGCCCCACGAATTGGTGCTCATCGACGTCGGCTCGGCGCTGCCCGACAACGCGGCGGTCGTCGGGTTGACGACCGATCCGCCGATCCTCGCGACCGAACAACCAATGTCCGTGACCGCGACACTCCGCAATACCGAAGCGGTGCCGCTCACCGCGCGGCGTGTGGAGTTGCGTATCGACGAGCAACTCGTGGACTCGCGGCGCGTGGACTTGCCGCTCGGCCAAGACGCGACGGTCGAGTTCACACTCACCGCGCCGCCATCGGGCGAGCACACGTTGTCGGTGCGGCTGGAAGAGGATTCATTGCCCGCCGACAACGAACGCTGGTTGCCGCTGAGTGTCCGATCGGAGTTGAGCGTGCTGTTGGTCAACGGCCGCCCTTCGGCCCGGCCTCGTGAGGCGGCGACGTTTTTCGTCGAGCAAGCCTTGTCTCCCAAAACGACCGACCGCTCAGCGAGTTCGCGTTGGTTGCGAGTCACCACCGTTCCGGATTCCGAACTGCCCAATGTCGAACTCGACCGGCACGACGTGATCTTTGTCTGCGATGTCGGCACGTTGACGGAGTTGGACGTCGAGCGATTGCGGCGCTTCGCGGAGAGCGGCGGCGGAGTCATCGTCTCGCTTGGCCCGTCGGTGTCCGTTGAGAAGCTCAACGAAATCGCATTCGGGCCGCGCGGGTTGATGACAATGCGATTGAACGAAGTCGTCACGAGCACCAACGACGACGGCACGCCCTCGGTCTTCGGCTTCGATCCCGGCGACTTCGCGCACCCGCTGCTCCGCGAGTTTCGTGGCAATCCCGGTGCCGGCTTGGAAACCGCGCTCATCCGGCAATTCGTGCGCGCCGATGTGGTGGACGCGTCTCGCGTCCGACCCGATCCGACCGATGCGAGACGCGTCGGCCACGACATCGCGCTCCGCTTCTCGAACGGCGATCCGGCGATCGTGACACAGTCACTCGGCCGAGGCCGTTGTGTGCTCATCACAACCTCGCTCGACGAGAGGTGGGGCGAGTGGGCCATCTGGGCGGCCGGCTTTGTGCCGCTGATCCACGAACTGACCGAGTACGCCGCCACCGGACGCTCGCAGCCGCGCGAATCTCCCGTCGGCGAATTCCAGCAGCGCGAAATTCCGGACGGCTCGATCAACGTCACGCTGACGACTCCCGACGGAGTCGCACGCACGCTGACGCCGGTCGATCGCGACGGTCGATCGACGATTGTCATCAACGACACGCTCCGCCCCGGCAACTACACGCTGACGAGCGGCGTCACGACCGAACGTTTCGCAGTCAACGTCGATCCACGCGAGAGTGATCCTCGGCGGCTCGATCCACGCGAGTGGGCCACGTCCGCTGACAACCAACAGGGTCATGCCATCATCGTCCGCGACACGAACTCACCGGGAACAGCAGCGACCAACGACTCGGAACCGGACTCGCATTCGCTGACGATCAACCTGCTCGCGGCCGTGCTGGCTTTGCTCTTCGTCGAACAAGCTCTCGCGTGGCGCTTTACGGTCGGAGCCGTGGTCGCAATCCTCTCGCTCGCTCTCTCCGCAATCTGGACGGTGATGTAACCCGAAGCGTCAGCGAGGGCGGGCGCTCCAAGACGCTCCGATTCACAGTCCCTTGG
>SYJG01000454.1 GCA_005798445.1 Planctomyces sp. | reverse complement strand
TGCAAGACTTTTTCCGACGACGTTTTGACCTCGGACAGCTTTCTCGCGGGAAGGTCGTCCGACTCCCAACCCCACAGTTCGAGGACTCCTTCTTCCCCGCTGAACCGGGCAACGGCGAGACGGCGACCCTCGTCGTTCAGCGCGGCCGAGTGCGTGTTGTTCCCAGTGATGCGGCGAGTTGCCGTCAACCGATCCGCGTCGCGTCGCAGAAGGGCTGTCCCCCCGCCAACCAGCTCGACGACGAACTGCCCTTGTGCGGGTGAGGAGTTCCAAACCAAGTGGGGCGGTGATTTATCGGGGAGAGCTTGCAGGCCATCGCGTGTCGGTTGCCAAATACCGAGAAGAGAGGATTCCATCGATGAGCACAAAATGCGATCAACAACCTTAACTCGCACGAGAGTGGATATTGGATTGTGAACCAGCGGATCGAGTTCGGTCACTCCCGCCTGAGAGACGCTCCAGAATCGGACTGTCCCGTTCAGATGGCCGGTGAAGACGGTTTTGCCATCGGGAGCAATTGCCAGTGCGCTGATATTGTCCGAAGGAAATGAATGTGAAGAACTGCCGAGCAATTGTGGGGGATCAACGGCAAGATCCCAGACACGGAATGGGGCGACATTCACACCCCAGACAGCGAGGCGTGACGACTGGGTCGCAGGATAAATCAGACCCGTATCGCGGATGCTGCCGACGCGTTGGGGTTCACCCTCGTTGATTTTCCAGAACCAAGTGCGACCGTTGCGATCGGCGGTGGCCAAGCGACCGTCCGACAGGAAGGCCGCATGCTCGAAGCCTTTCGCGGGGGCATCGGATTTTTCGTCGGCATCGGCCTTCAGCACGGTGGCTTCGCGTGGCGTGTCGCCCCGCAGATCAATCAGATGGACCGCGCTTTGATCGTTGCTGCGTTCCGTGAAGCAGAACCAATGGGCATCGGGCGAAAAGCTGCTAGCGAGGGGGCTCCCATGCAGTGAGGAGACGACGAAATTGGCGGCTGGCTGAGGCGGAGCGTCGCTGAGTTTCCACAGGCCGATGCTCTGGGATTCAAACGCCGCCAGCCATTGCCCGTCCGAAGACGCGATTGGGTCGCCGTATCCGTTGACGGTCGTCTCCGTCTGCTTTTCGAGCGGCGTTCCGTCACTAGGTTTGGCGAAGATTTGTAGCCGTGTTCCATTTAGATGTCCGTCATGCACCACGAATGCGGCGACCCTGCCATCGGGCAGAAATGTCGCGGAAGTACGTTCCCCACCGAGGTTGAAGAATCGAGCCGGTGGCTTGGGGTCTCGACCGAACAGGTACAGACCGTCGTACGTCGTCAACGTGAATTGAGTGCCATCCGGAGAAACCGACGAGTGAAGCGGCGTGCTCCAAACACGTCGGCGATGTTGGCCCAGGACGGCGACCAGACCTTCCGGCTGACGTGGGACTCGCTCCGCCTCCGGAATCTGCGCGGGATCAAGGTCATCCCACGCACTACGGCCCTGCTCGGCAACCGGATTCGCGTTCGCCCCAACCGGTACGCCAGACTTCACGATTTCGGCGGCGCGGCGGTCGGGGTTGGTGGAGTCGGTCGACTCGGCCTGTCCGGGGGCTGACGCCTCCCGGCTCGCCAGGTTGGCGGTTGTGGAGTTGTTGGCGCGCTGAAGCACGATCGCGGCGGCGAGGATCAGGACGACCGTTGCGACGGCGAGGAGCCGAGTCCGTGAAAGAATCGGCGAACGCGGCCGTGAATGAATTGGCGAGCGGGGTGGCGTCAGCCCCCCGGTGGTGGCGGTATCCGGTAAGAACCGGGGGGCTGACGCCGCCCCGCTCGCCTGGGTGTTCGCTGGGCTGGTCGTTGCCGAAAGAATTGGTGAGCCGGAGGGCGTTAGCCCCCGGACTGCGTCGCTCGGTTCGGATCGTCCGGGGGCTGACGCCGCCCGGCTCGCCTGGGAGTTGGTGGCGATCACGCACGTCACTTCGCCTTTCGTTTGCAACTCGGATTGGCAGCGGGCCAGCAGGTCGGCGACTTCTTTGGCGGTTTGGAAACGGTCTTCCGGTTTTTTCGCGAGCAGCTTCGTCACGATCGCGACGAGCCAATCGGGGATCTCCGGCAGGATCTCTTGCAGCGGTCGGGGCGTGTCTTCGACCACTCGACGCAGCACGGCGACGGTCGTCGCCGCTCGAAATGGAGGTCGGCCGCAAGCCATCTGGTACAGGACGCTCCCCAGACTGAACAGGTCGGCGCGATGATCCAGCGTCTGACCGGTCGCCTGCTCGGGAGCCATGTACATCGGCGTGCCGGAGATGACTCCCGTCCGCGTCATGCTGGCGTCGTCCGCCGCGCGAGCCAGACCGAAGTCGCTGATCTTCACGCGGAGGGACGAGGGGGCAGGGGCGAGGGGCGAGTTGGCTGCAAGCACAGGGGCCACGCTGCCGTTCTCTCGCCCCGCGCCCCTCGGCCCTCGCCCCTCATTCCCTTCCAGCAGGATGTTGGCTGGCTTGATGTCCCGATGAATCAGCCCCATCGCTTGCGCGGCGGTCAGGCCGCTGGCGATCTGCCGGGCGATGTGCAGCACTTCGGGAGTTTCCAGCGGCCCGCTGCCGTCGAGCTTCTGCTTCAACGTCTGACCGTCGATGAACTCCATCACCAGATACGGCAACGGCTGCTCCTCAACGCTGTAAACCTGCACGATGTTCTCATGCTTGATCGCGGCGGCGGATCGAGCCTCACGCAAAAACCGCTTGCGAGGCGGCGACGTCGAGGCCATCTGCGGATTCATGACCTTGATCGCGACCAGCCGATGCAGCTTCTCGTCAAACGCCTTGAAGACAATGCCGAACGCTCCCTGACCCAGCACGCTCAGCACTTCGTAGTGAGCCAGCACTCCGATCGAGCCGGGCTTGCTCGACGGTTGCAGAAAGCTGAGGTCGGCCTGCGGCTCGTCGGCGTTATCCTCCGAGTCTTCGATCGCGCCCGGCTGATAACGGCGCGTCTTCTCGCCAGCAGCGGCCGAGTCCTCCGGGTTGGCCGAAACGCTCGCTTTGACCTGCGCGGCCGCCGGGATGTCCAAAAACGAACCAGCCGCGTCGTGCGATTTCAGCAGCGACTCAACCGTGGCGAGCATCTCCGGATTCCCGGCACAGGCTTTCTCAACGAACGCTCGCCGAGCCTGCGGGTCAGAAATCTGCAACGCCGCATCGAAAATCACTCGTTCGTTCATGGTCAACAACCTCCGAAATTCCTGACCCAACCGGATTGCAGGTGTTTGCCGCAGAGCGGCATTTGAAGGTAGCCGTAGGCTTCAGCCTACGGACTCGGAACCCGGATTCCGCACCTGTCGCGGAGCGACAATTGATGGGATAGCGTTTCACGACCAAGTGTCGCTCCGCGACACGGGGCATTCATCGCACACCATCCGTGGGCTAAAGCCCACGGCTACCATCAAGTGCCGCTCTGCGGCAAAAACTCCTCTTCGGAAAAAACTGAAAACTACAGAAGGCAAAAGAGACCAGTGGGCCGACGCTCTCCGTTGGCTTTGGAAACTGAGGTAAAGTGGCTCCTACAGACAATGCGCCGTGGCGCAGAGAATACGCCAAAGATTTTGAAAAAATCGTAGGCCAGGCTTTCCAGCCTGCCCCGAACGCTTCAACGACGTCGAATCCACATCGGGTCAGCCTGGAGAGGCTGACCTACGTCATCTCGCGGTGCAGCCAGGCTTTGGCATACGCCCAGATACGATCGGCCGATCGCGTGGAGATGTCGAGTATCTCGGCCGCCTCGGCTAACGTCAGGCCGGCGAAGTACCGCAACTGAACCAGCTCGGCCGCCGTCCCATCGACCTGCTTGAGCTTGTCCAACGCCGTGTCCAAAGCCAGCAGTCTTCACGGCATTCTGGAGCTTCGATGTCGAGTTCGTCTTCCTACTCGACTCGTTCCAATTCGCCGCCATGCCGCAGTCGCTGCTTGCGACGAGCGTTGTCCACAAGGATGCGCCGCATTGCTTCGGCCGCCGCTGCGAAAAAATGACCGCGACCGTCCCAAGCCTTTCCGGCTTGAGCACCGCCGACCAGTCGCAGATACGCCTCGTGAACCAACGCCGTCGCCTGCAACGTCTGCCCCGGCTGCTCGCGACCCAGCTTCGCCGCCGCCAGTTTTCGCAACTCGTCATAAACCAACGGCAGCAATTGCCCCGCCGCACCAGCGACACCAGATTCGATCAGCGACAGGATGCGTGTGACTTCGGTCATCGACGTTGAAGCTCGTGGTGGAACGCTGAGGTGCCGGCTACTTTCGCAATGACAGCCGACGGCCGTCGAGCGTCTTCACGACAATGCTCGGTCTGTCGAGCTTGCTGACAACGGCGTGGAACTCGGCGGGAGTGTGGATCGGCTGCTGCTCGACGTGCGTGATGAAGTCCCCCTCTTGCAGGTTGCCGTCGGCGGCGCTCGATTGCGGAGCGACCGAAGTCACGACAACGGCGGACGGGTAACGCTGCTCCGGCCAGTTCATGTATTTGGCTCGCGAGGTGGGGTAATCGACTCGCAGGCCTCGCCACTCCGGATGACGCTGTTCAGTGGCGATCAGAGTCTCTTCGTCGGAGAGGGGCCACTTGCCGAGTTCGGCTTGGGTTCGCAGTTCACGGCGCTCGGCGGTACGCCAAACGGTCAGCTCGGCGAAAACGCCGGGGCCGAGCAGGCCGACCTCTCTCAACAAGTCGAGCTTGCCGTAGATCGGCTTCCGGTTCACCGCGAGGATGATGTCGTCGCGACGCAGGCCCGCGAGTGCTGCTGGCGAATCGTTGAAGACCATCAGCACTCGAGCGGCGGTTGGTTGTTTGATTCGTGGTGGCAGATCACGTAGTACCGCGAGCAGCACGTCGTCCGGTTGCAGGCCGAGGAAGCCGTATTCGACTTCCAGTCCTTTCGAGAGCGACTCGACGACGCGCCGCAGATTCGCGTCGATGGGAATCGCGAAGCCGACCGACTTCTCGTAGCCCTCGATCGCCGCTAGCGAAGTCGTCAGGCCGATCAGTTCGCCGCGCAGGTTTAAAAGTGCTCCGCCGCTGCCGCCGAGATTCAGCCGCGTGTCGATGTGCAGCAATGTGCCGAGATGATGGATCGACGTGTCACGCCGCGTCGGTGGGACGTCCGACTTGTCGGTCTCGGTCGGAGCCGGAAACCGCGAGATGTTGCTGATGATGCCCCAGCTTGCGCTGGCGGAGCCGTCGCGCGCGATCGCGTACGGGTTGCCCAGCGAAATGACGAACTGCCCTTTGCGCGGTACCGGCGGTTCGACAAGTTTCAACGGCTTCAAGTCCTCGCGGTTCAGCTTGGTGCCGGTCAAATCGAGCCGCAGCACAGCCAGATCGGAACGTGGATCAGCGGCGAGAATCTTGGCGTCGCAGATTTGCCGGCCAGGCAAGCGGACTCGCAACTGGCGGTCTGTCGGCGCGTCTTTGCCGACGATCGGCCCGCCACGCACGAGGTGATACATCGTCAGCACCAACCGTTCGGCGGTCGGTTCGTCGGAGTTGCCGACGGTGATGATCACTCCGCTGCCAAACTCGTTAGGCAGGAATTCGGGGCTGTGCTCGTCGGTCGCGCGAGGCGCAATCTCCAAGCCGAATCCATCGACTCGCAGTGCGGCGGGCTCGCGTCTGAGAATGCCAAGGGCCACGACCGACGATTCGGCTGATCCGATCACTTTGACGAGTTGCTCTTCGACCGAGGCCAGTACTGTGACCGAGTCGGTAGCGACTGGCGGTTGAGCCAATCCAGCGGCCGTCCATGAACACAGGAGGAGAATCCCTGTTCCCCAGCGAAACGTTTGCATGGCATGAGCCTCAATCAGTGAGCCAGCGGGTAACCTCATCGCCTCTTAAGGTTGGCGGAGATAGCCTACAATGCAAGCGTCGAAATTTTCGCGGCCGACGTTTTCCATGATCCTGCGATTGTTGGTGACCCTGTCATGCGTGTGCTTGTCGTCGAAGATGAACCGGATCTGTTGCGAGTCGTGGCGACGACATTGCGTGAAGATGGCTATGCCGTGGACACCGCCGGAGACGGTGAGGATGGGTTGTTCAAGGCCAAGGCATGGGAGTACGACGCTATTGTCTTAGACGTGAACCTGCCCAAACTCGATGGATGGACTGTGTTGCAGCGACTGCGAACCGTCAAACGGATTCCGGTGCTGATGTTGACGGCTCGCGACACGGTGGCGGATCGGGTGCGCGGCTTGAACAGCGGCGCTGACGACTACATGGTGAAGCCCTTCGCATTGACGGAATTGCTGGCACGCTTGCGGGCTTTGATCCGACGATCCGCCGGGCAAGCCGTGGCCGTGATCGAAATTGGTGATGTCTGCATCGACACCGTGGCGAAGACGGTGACTCGCAACGAGGATCCCGTGGCGCTCACGCCGACGGAATATGCTTTGGTCGAATTGCTGGCAATGCACCGCCAGAAGCTGGTCACGAGGACGACGATCTACGACCATCTGTTTGACGAAGAAGACGACAGCCTCTCCAACCTGGTGGATGTGCATGTGTCCAACATTCGCAAGAAACTGGGACGAGATTTCATTGCCACGCGCCGCGGGCAAGGGTACATGATCCAAGGCTGAGTCAGCGAAATTGTCGCAGATGAGAGCATCATGATTCGGTCCTTGCGATGGCGATTGCAGGCGTGGCACGCCGTGGTGCTGACGGCCGTGTTGTCGATCTTCGGCGTGGTCGTGTACCACCTGCAGTGGCAAACTCGGCTGCATCAGATTGATGCGGAATTGAATCGGACGGCCGAGGTACTGACGTCACGGTTGCGGAGATTGTTTCCCAAAGGCCAGGTGCGCAATTGGCGGCCGCCGATGGAACTGCCCGAAGTTTTTGAACGTGAGTGGTTGCAGAATCTGACTTCTTCTGGTCCCTCGAAAACCGAGAAGGAACCAACACGGCAAATCCCGTCCAAACCAGCGATCTCTGCGGACGAGATTGGCCCCGGCTTGAGCGAGGAATTTCTGGACCAACGTATTGGTCAATGGCCATTTCCACCGGCCGAGCCTCGCGATGAAACGACGCCGAGTCTCGCCGATGAGCAGTGGTTGCCCGAAGACCTTACGACCTTGTTCGAGGGAGATGAGGCGCCTTTGTATTACATCGTCTGGGACCGAGACGGTGTGATTCTCCGAAAGTCGAACTTTGCGCCGCAGGTGCCCTTCAAGAACTTTTTCAAAGGTTGGAATTCGATGCCCGTGCAAGAGGTTCAATGGCGTGGCAGCGGTGGACTGCGTGAGGTCGTTCATTGCACGAGTTTTGGGCACCACGTTCTCGTGGGGCGTTCGATTCAAGAAGACGTGGCTTCGCAACATGGTTTCGGTTGGTTGCTGGCCGCGTGCGGATGGGCGGTACTGACTCTGGGAGTGGTCGGCGGCGGGTGGCTCTCTGGTCGTACTCTGCGCCCAATCGCAGCAATGAGTGCGACCGCGAGGAACATTTCGGGAGAGAACCTCTCGCAACGGCTCGACTTGTCGGAGACCGACAGCGAATTGGGGCAACTGGCTCTCGTGCTGAACCAGACGTTTGATCGGCTACAAGCGGCGTTTGAGCATCAATTGCGATTCACGGCGGATGCGTCTCACGAGTTGCGCACGCCGCTGGCGGTGATCGTGTCGCAGACGGAACTCACCCTCGCGAAGCCGCGTTCGACGGACGAATACCGGGCGGCGCTGGAGACCTGTCAACGAGCCGGTCGCCGCATGCGATCGCTGATTGATTCGTTGCTGTTGCTCGCGCGATTCGATGCCGGGCATCCCGACTTACAGCGTGCGTCGTTGGACTTGGCCGAGGTCACCAACGAGTCAGTCGAGTTGCTTCGGCCTCTGGCTGCCGAGAGGCAAATCACGCTCAGCAGCGAAGTGTCGCCTCTGCCAGTTGTCGGTGATCGAGATCGGCTGGGCCAAGTGGTGACCAACTTGTTGGCAAATGCGATCCGCTACAACCATGAGGGTGGCCGCGTGGACGTCCGAGTCGAGCGGGTCAATGGAGACGCGATCGTGTCGGTTTCAGACAACGGAATTGGCATCCCGGCGGAAGAATTGCCACACATCTTCGAGCGGTTTTATCGAGTGGATAAAGCACGCACGCGGGCCGAGGGAGGGACTGGTTTGGGGCTGGCGATCTGCCAATCGGTTGTCGAGGCGCATGGTGGCCAGATGATCGCTCGCAGCGAACCACAGCAGGGAACCACGTTGGAGGTTCGGTTGCCATTGTCACCGGAAACTGGCAAACATTTGCAGAATCCGTGAGACCTTGTGGCGGCATCGGGTTTTCATTCGTGACTGAAACGTGATCCAGTCATTCGCATCATCCCAGCCCTCTGAGGCGAAGACAGAAATCTGATATGCGATGGGCTCCCAGTTGGCCTGCTGAAAAAAGGAGAATCTCTCATGTTGCGTCGATTTCAATGGGTCGCGGTTGTGGCACTGTTGCTGAGTTCGTCAGTGGCGTTCGCTCAACAACGCCAAGGTGGTGGACAGGGGGGGCGACCGGGCGGTTTCGGCGGGGGTGGGAATTCCTCGCTCACGCTGGTGGCGAACGAAGCCGTGCAAAAAGAATTGAATTTGAGCGACGAGCAAGTCGGCGATGTCAAGACGTTGGGCGATCAGGTCCGTGAAGAAATGCGATCGGCATTCACTGGCGGTTTCGGTGGACAGGATCAATCGGACGAAGAGCGCGCCAAGGCACGCGAGAAAATGGCGGAGTCGATCAAGAAGGTGAATGACAAGTTTCAGCCGAAACTCGATGGAATCCTGGATGCTCCGCAACGTGATCGATTGAAGCAGATTCAGCTTCAAGCCTCCGGCGCTCAAGCCTACCAAAATGCCGAAGTCGTGGCGGCCTTGAAGATCACCAAGGATCAGCAAGAGAAAATTGCCGCGATCACCAAGGATTTCGAAGGCAAGCAACGTGAAATGTTCCCACGCGGCGGTGCAGGTGGTGGTGGTGGCGAACGCCCGAATTTCGAAGAGATCATGAAGAAGATGACTGAACTAAATGCGGCGCGTGACAAGCAACTGGGCGAAGTGATAACGGCCGATCAGAAAGCGGAATTGGAGAAGCTGAAAGGCAAGGCATTTGACGTTGCCCTTCTGCGTCCAAACTTTGGCGGTGGACGAGGTGGTCCGGGGCAGGGTGGCGCGAATCCGGGCGGTCGTCCGCAACGTCGTCCGCAAGATGGAGACAAGAAGGCGAGCGACAAAAAGGCCGACGAGAAAAAGTCGGACAACTAACTTCACTTGCCAGATCGAAGGACGGGCACTCTTGCCCGTCCTTCACTGGTTTTGGTCCGGCGTGTGCGCCCCACCGATTGTCTCATTTCATCGGTGCGTTCCCGTGGGGATCGTCGCGCCGATTTTCTTGTCGAGTGGTGGGCATCCGCCACGATTTCCAAAGGCCTCTCGTGACACAACGCACTTGCAAATTGGGGATGTTTTTGGCGTTCGCCCTCGTTGCTTTGGGGAGCGGTGCCGTCGGACATGCCGCCGACTGGTCGCGGTTCCGCGGACCGAATGGTTCGGCGGTCAGTGACGCTCGTGGAGTCCCGACGGATTGGAGCGACTCGACAAAATTGGCTTGGAAGACGGCGTTGCCGGGGCCGGGAAGTTCCAGCCCAATTGTCGTCGGCGATCGGGTGTTCTTGACCTGCTACTCCGGTTACGGCACCAGTCGAGGTGCGGCGGGCGACGTCAAAAAACTACAACGACATCTGATCTGTGTGTCGTTGAAGGATGGCAAAATTCTGTGGGACAAAGCGGTCGCCTCGAAGCAGTCCGAAGATCGGTTCGACGGATTCATCCAGGATCATGGTTACGCGACGAGCACTCCGGTTTCGGATGGTGAGCAGGTCTTCGTTTTCTTTGGCAAGTCGGGGGTGCTGGCATTTGACCTCGACGGGAAAGAATTGTGGCAGACGTCCGTCGGGACAGGCTCCGGAATGAACGGTTGGGGTTCGGGCAGCAGCCCAATCCTGTATCGCAACAATGTCATCGTGAACGCAGCGTCGAGAGCAAATCGCTCATCGCCTTGGAGACAAAGACTGGCAAGGAAGCATGGCGAACGGATGCGGACAGCATCCACGGGTCCTGGGCGACACCAGTACTGGTCGATGTCCCCAATCCGCAACGCCGTTGTCGAAATCTGGCAATGCGACAATGGTGGGGCGTACCTGCACTCTAAGGCAGCCGGTCTGAAATGTTCTACCGGTTATTGCGGGCGGATTGTCAGGCTCCATTTGGGCAAGGTGTCGGAGCGTTGGATGTGAGGAGCGTATTTTTGGAGGGCGGTCTTGGTGAGTGTCACGCCGCGTTCGT
>SYJG01000453.1 GCA_005798445.1 Planctomyces sp. | reverse complement strand
CCGATCCCCAAACTCAAATGCAAAATTCCAAGCAGTCTGTAAACTCATCGCGGCCTCCGTGCGTGGTCTGAAATGGCTTTTAATCCAACCACTTAGATGCGCGAGGAGGCCGCTTTTGTCTCTAGCCGTGAATAATTCGAGTTAAACCCCTGGGACAGGCCCAGGGGCGAAAAACTCACAACCTCTTCGGGTTAGATATTTCTGCAAAAATCACTGCGCGATTAGGCTCCGGCTCTCGCATTGAATGGTGATGGTTCCATTTCGAGGAGAGGCAGTCATGACAGAGCGGGAGATTTTCACGGCGGCGAGAGACAAGGGAGACTTGGCATCCAGGGCCTCGTTTTTGGATGAGGCGTGTGGCGGCAACCTCGTCGTGCGGACTCGGGTGGAGCGGCTGTTGCGGGCGGATGCGGAACATGACGTGCTGGTTGATGAGCCGGCATTGGCGTTTGAGGATGTCGCTGCCACTCTCATGGCCGGGATGGATTCCAGCGTGATCTCTTGCCCGTCCTCGGCCGGGCGTGACGAGCGTGAGTTGGTTCACTTCCTGGCTCCGTCCGATCGAGCGGGCTCCCTGGGGCGGCTGGGGAGGTACGACGTTTCGGAAGTGCTCGGCAATGGTGGCTTCGGCATCGTTTTGAAGGCACTGGATGAGAGTTTGAACCGAGTCGTCGCCGTGAAGGTGTTGGCTCCGCATTTGGCCGCGTCGGACTCGTCGCGACAACGATTTTTGCGAGAGGCTCGGTCCTCTGCAGCGGTGCGGCATGAGAACGTCGTCCAAATTTACTCGGTCGAGGAAGCTCCGTTGCCGCACTTGGTGATGGAGTACTTGGCGGGCGAGACGTTGCAGCAGCGGCTTGATCGCGTCGGTCGGTTGGGCGCTGCCGAGGTCATCGAGATTGGACGTCAGATCGCCAACGGCCTGGCTGCGGCGCACGCGATGGGATTGATCCATCGGGACGTAAAACCGGCGAATGTGTTTTTGCAGAACGTTTTTGGCGAGCCGGAGGGCGTTAGCCCCCGGACGGGCGTTGTGGCAGTCCATAACTACGAACAGCAGGTCCGGGGGCTGACGCCGCCCGGCTTGCCAAAGGCGTGCTCTGTCAAGTTGCTCGATTTCGGTCTCGCTCGCGCGGTGGATGATGTCAGTTTGACGCAGAGCGGCATGATTTTGGGGACGCCGTTGTACATGTCGCCGGAGCAGGCTCGGAGCGAACCGGTGGATCATCGGGCGGACCTCTTCAGTTTGGGCTGCGTGCTGTACGCGATGCTGACGGGGGATTCGCCTTTCCGTGCAAACGGCACGTTGGCGACGCTCAAGCGGCTGTGTGAGGAATCGCCTCGACCGGTTCACGAAGTGGCCGCCGACACGCCGCGTTGGCTGAGCGATTTGATCGCGAAGTTGCTGGCCAAGAATCCGAACGACCGAATTGGGTCGGCTCGCGCTGTGGCCGGTCTCCTGACCGAGCCACCGCCTTCGACCGAAGGTCTCCTCGGGCGGTGCAACGACGCGGATGTGGATCAAACTCAAGACGGGAGACCTGCGGTCGGAGCGTCGTGGCTCGGTCAGGAGACCGGCCCCAACTGGATCACGAGCACACGCACGCGAGCCGCGTGCGCCACGGTTGCGGTCGCCGTCTTGCTCGGCGGGATTGTGTTCAAGCTCAAGACCAAGAGCTTCGAGTTCTCCGTGGAGATTCCCGACGCGGCGTCGCAGCAGGTTCAGAACGCGGCCAAGACCAACACGCGGCCCGGTCAGGAGACCGGCCACAACACGAGTGATGCGACAGGCGTCAAAGAGACTGACGACGCGGACTCACATCGCCGCGCGGTGGAGTTGTTGCGAGCGTGGGACTCACCGCCGGAGATCTTGATTACGGGAGACAAATGGCTGCGCGGGGATGAACTGCGGAACCAGCCATTGCCGAAAACTCCGTTCAAGATTCGAGGTCTCTTATTCGCTGGACCTGACGCCGATCGTCTGGGGGACGGGCTTGCCGAGGCCATTGCCGAACCGCTGCGCGGGGTGCGGGTCGAATGGATCATCTATTTGAAGACCAGTCGGTTGAGCACCGCTGGCTTGGCCAAGTTGGTTCGGCTACCAGCGTTCTCAGAAATCCAAGGGCTGTACTTGCAAGGGGACCGGCTGGACGACGGTCTGTTTGCCGAAGCGGCCAGACTGCCGAAGCTGACAAATCTCAATGTGCTCGAATGCCCGCGAGTCACCGGCCAAGGAATGTCGGCTCTCCGTTCGCATTCGGGGTTCATCATCTTGTCGTTGCTGCTGTGTTCGATCACACCGGAGGCTCTGCATGAATTGCGTGAGCTGCCGCACCTGGAGTACTTCAACTTCCAGCTCACCAACAATGCTCCCCTGACCGACGCGCATGTCACCGAGTTGGCGGCGACGTCACTGGAGCACTTGGTCTTGGGAAACACCGGCCTCGACGATCGTCAGGTCGAGCGGCTGCTCGGCAACCAATCGCTCATCAGGTTGGGGTTACCCGGCAACGACAAGATCACCGACCAATTGCTCCCCAAGTTGAAACCGCTCACGCGACTCCGCTACCTCGACTTCAGCAGCACCAGCGTCACCGAAGCCGCCGCCGCCGAACTGCGACAAGCCCTCCCCAACTGCGAAGTCGTCTGGTGTCCGAAGCCAAAACCGTAAGGCGGCGAAGCCGCAAGTAACCCGACGCGTGAGCGAGGGCGGGCGCTTCATTGACGCCTGCGAATCGTCGCGTTCTGGAGCGTTCGCCCTCGCTGACGCTTCGGGTTACGAAGGCTGACCCCGGCCCAGCGTCGAGGTCGCCTGATTTTTTTCTCAAAAGCCTCCTGAATCGACTGCGCGATTGCGGTTCAGCTCTCGCATTGAGGGGTGTGGGATTCGTTTCCGGTGATTTTTCAATGGGGCAAGGTCATGCGTTTTTCATCTTGGTTGCGGGGTTTGTGGTCGGGTTTGGCGAGCGGGGCGGCGTTAGGCCCACGGTGGAGACGATCTTCGCAAAGAACCGGGGGGCTGACGCCGCCCCGCTCGCCAATGTGCTCACGGTCGCGGCGTGCTTGGAGTGGCGGAGCGGCCATTGCGGCGGAGGTGTTGGAGATGCGGGTGGTGCCGGCGGTGATCACGGTCAATTCGCTGGCGGATACGAACACGTTTGATCCAGGCGGCTTTTCCTTCCCAGAAGTAATTCCTCCGGGGACTCGCAGTGACAACTTTCTGACGTTTCGGGAGGCGGTGTCGATCGTCAATGCGGGGACCACGTTTGGGTATTCCTCGGCGGAGGCTGCGCAGGTCAGCACCTCGAACGGGGCGTTGGGGGTCAATGACACCATTCACTTTGCTCCCGGTCTGACGTCGAGCGGGGCGGCGACGATCATGATGGTGAATGGGGAATATCTCATCAACGAGCACGTCAAAATCAACGGGCCGGGAGCGGACAAGTTGTCGTTTGATGCGGGGCAGCTCAGTCGCATTTTCAAGGTGGATACCGGGATCGCGGCCGAGATCAGCGGCCTGACGTTGAAGAATGGCAAAGTCACCACGGGGGATGGCGGGGTGATTCACAATTCGGGATTTCTCAAGCTGACGGGGGTCACGATTCAGGGTGGGCAGGCCGAGGTGTCGGGGGGCGGCATTTTCAATCGGGAGACGTTGTCCTTGGAGAGGACGACGATCACCGGTTCGTTCGCCATCCTGGGTGGTGGGATCGAGAATCAGGGGGCGTTGACCGTCAACCAGAGCACCTTTGAAGGGAACGCCGCGCGGTTTGGTGGTGGGATTCACAACGACGGCAACACCACATTGGGTCGAGGCGTGGTGTCCGTGACGAACAGCACGTTCGCGTCGAATGTGGCGAGTCCAGAGTTCCTCAACACGTTCGTATCAGGTCTGGGAGGCGGCATCGACAACCAGCGTGGTGCGGTCACGGTCGTCAACAGCACGTTCGTGGGGAACTCCGCCGTCAGCGGAGGGGTCATCTCGGCGGTCAATCCGGGAGCGAGAGGTGGTGCGATCAACAACCAGGATCGGTTGAGCGTCATTCATTCCACGATCACGGGGAACACGGTCTCGGCGTTCGGCGGGGGGGCGGGAGTTTTTGGGAAGGTGGGGGCGTTAACCACTCGGTTGGTGAATTCGATCTTGGTGGGGAACACGGTTGGGAGTACGACCACGTTGGATGATCTGTCAGGGCAACTTCGTGGCGAAGTCTTTGGCGATACGTTCGGTAATCTGATCAGTCAGCCCAATATTGAGAATCGGGATCTGTTGGCGACGGTGAATTACTTCCCGGAAACGACGGGGCTCACGGAGTCGAGCTTCGTCCCGTCCAACGTGTTTGAGTCGCAAACGCTGGCTTTCAATGGTGGCCTCACCAAGACGCTGGTGCTGAAAGGGGGGAGTCCGGCGATCGATAAAGCGATCACCGATAAAACCATCAAGGACGCGAAGGGCACGGTGTTTTCCTTGGCATCCAATTCCAAGGATCAGCGAGGCGGGGCGTTTTCGCGAGCGTATCGGCAGCCCGATTTGGGGGCGGTGGAGTTCATTCCGCAGACGCTGGTGGTGGATACGCTGGCCGACGACAACAACGGGGCTGCGGCGGCGGTCACGTTGCGTGAGGCGGTGAACTTGGCCAACGCCATTTCGGGGGACAACACGATCACGTTTGCTCCCACGTTGACCGGCACGATCAAGCTCACCAATGGTGAACTGGCGCTGACGGACACGGTGGGGACGCTCAAGATTCAAGGCCCCGGCCCCACGAGTCTGGCCATCGACGGCAATCAGAGGTTCCGCGTCTTCAACGTGGGAGCCAGCACGAAGGCCGAGATCGCGGGGCTGACGATCCAGAACGGCAACGCGGGGACCAGCACAACCGAAGGCTCCGGCGGAGGAATCGCAGCCGGCGGTGACAGTGTGCTGACCGTGAAGAATGCCACGTTCAAAAACAACCGCGCCGTTGAAGGCGGCGGAATCTTTTCGTCTGGGACGCTGGTTGTCGGCGGCAGCACGTTCGAGGGAAACGTCGCCGATCTGAGCGGCGGGGGGATCTCTGCAATTGTCGGCGTCATCTCCGTCTTCGACAGCACGTTTCTCCAGAACGTGGCGAACGGCACCGGCAACAAGGGCGGCGGCGGCATCGCAGTCCTGCAATCAACAGCCCGCATCGAGAATTGCACGTTCGTCGGCAATCAGGCGGTCGGCGTGGGGGGCGGGATTTTCGTCCTCCCAGGGGCACGAATCATTGAAATTGTTCACTGCACGTTGACGGCCAACACGGTCGTCGTAGAACCGGGAACACAACCCCTCGCCACTCGCACGGCCGACTCGCGACTCAACGGAGGTGGTCTGTTTGTCGAGGCACCAAGCACCGCCGGAAGAGTCGCCGTCGTCAACACGATTGTCGCGGGCAACTTCGTGGCCCATTCCCGTGCGGCAACGGCGGACTATGGGGGGAATGAGTTTGGCTCACTCGTCGTCAACGATCACAGCCTGATTGGCGGTGATGCCAGCAAGATCTTCGGGAGCGGGCTGGTGGACCTGGGGGGGCCGACGAAGACCATTCCGCTCCGCAACGATTCCACTGTCACGGCTGCCGCCAACCTCGCGTTTGGCAAAGCGACTCCGCTGCCGAACGTTCTCACCGACCAGCGCGGGTTCGTGCGCAGCAGCACCGCGCCGAGCATCGGGGCGTTTGAGCCGACGGCGGTGCCGACGCTTCTGGTCACCACCACGACCGATGAGGACAACGGGACGATCAGCCCCAAACTGGGGAAGGGCACATCGCTGCGGGAAGCGCTCAACCTGGCTGGCAGTCTGAGCGGTCCCTCCACGATCACCTTCGCGGCGGACATGACCGGCGTGATTGAGCTGACGCTTGGGACGCTCGTTCTGGATCATGCGACCTCGAAGAAGATCACGATCCAGGGACCAGGGGCCGACAAGCTGGCGATTGATGGCTCGAAACTGACGCCCGACAACCAGGGGAGCCGACGCCTGCTGCTGGTCCCGACCGGTGAGTTCGCCGAAATCTCCGGCTTGACCCTGCAAACGGGTTTGGCGCTCGGCGATGGCGGGGGAGCCATTTTGAACCTCGGCAACCTCACTCTCCGAGGGATCAAGGCCACGGCCAACACCAGCGACTTCGGCGGCGGAGCGATCCACAACGTCTCCAATAGCGTCCTGACCTTGGAGAACTCCACGATCTCTGGCAACGGCACTCTCTCTGGCGGAGGCAACCGGCTTGCGGGGGGACTCCTCAACGAGGGAATTCTGATCGTGCGAGGGAGCACGTTCTCCGGTAACTCGAACAGTGCGAATAACACGGGAGCCGGTGGCACCGGCGGTGGCATTGCGAACTATGGAACCGCCTTCATCGTCAACAGCACCTTCGCCGGGAACTTCGCCCGCGTGAGTGGGGGAGCCATCCACAACGAGGGGACGCTGTTCCTCGCCAACGACACGATCACGAACAACTTTTCCGCCGCAGGAGCGGGACTCTTCACGACGGCGACGTTCGCGAAGAGCACCGCCGTCAACACGATCCTCGTCGGCAACTTCAAAACGCCCGACCCGACGAGTCCGTCGCTCACCGAGCTGAATGTCGGAGGAAAAGTGCTGGCCACAGAGAGCACCAACAACCTGACCACCGGCGCTGTCGCGGATCTGTTTGAAACCGGCGTCAACGACGTTCCGCAGTTGGCCAACAACGGCGGCCCGACTCAGACCATCGCCCTGAAGTCCAGCAGCCCGGCGATCAATGCGGGAACCGATTTGAAGACGCTCCTGACGAACTTCAAAACTCAGAGCGGCCTGAACTTCGACGTCGATGCCTTCGCCGCCGCCGACCAACGGGGCGGCACGTTCAATCGAGTCTTCAATGACAGCATTGATCTCGGTGCCTTCGAGATCAATGTGCCGACGAGCCTCGCGGCGAGCGTTACCAGTCGCTCGGAAAATGTCTTTCCCAACGTGCTCTGGTTCGTGGATCTCAAAGTCGAGAACACCAGCAATCTCGAGGCAAAGAACGTCATCTACACAATCCCTCTTCCGGCGGATGTGGAATTCGTGGGGCTGACACAATCCAGCGGCCCCGCAGCCACGACGGTCACGGCTCCGACGGTGGGAGCGAACGGAACGGTTGAGGTGAAATTCAACAGCCTGCCGGCGAACACGGCTGCAGCATTTCTCTTGCAACTGGGACCGCGACAGTCCGCCGCTGGGAAGACGCTCTCCATTGCTCCGACGCTCAAACAGTCATCGAGCGGTACCGAAACCTCAACTCCGTTGGAACTGACGGTCAAACCGCTGCCGACGCTGCCAGCGATCACGGCCATCAACACCGTCGGCAGCGCCACGCAGACGTCCGTCGGGCGACCGGTCACCTTCCAGCTCACCGTTCCGACCACCAGCAACGACGGGCCGCAACGGGCCAAACTCGATGTCGCGACCGTCACCGCCGCCGACTTCATGAACTCTGGAACGGCCACGGCCACGATCAACTCGGTGACCGTCACAGAAGCCAACGACGTGCAAACCGTCTCCGTGCAGATGACTCCGAACAATGCCGGAACGCTTGGGCTGGCCTTCAAGAATCCGTTCGACATCAAGGACAACCTCGGTCGAGCCGTGACCTCTCCAATTCCGACCCTCAGCCCCATCGACGTCAGCGCGGAATTGTTGGTCGATTCGGCCAGCGACGTGGATGACGGCAACTTGGCCGCTGGCCAGTTCACGCTCCGCGAAGCGATCCGCTTGGCCCAAGAGGCGGCGGGCAACGACACGATCAAGTTCGCGTCCAATCTCGGAGCCATCACGCTGACCACCGAGCTGTTGCTGAACGACACGACGGGGACAGTCTCGATCTTCGGCCCCAGCGGCGGGACGCAAGTCATCCAACGAGCGACCGACGACACGAACAGCTTCCGTCTGTTCCAGATCGCTTCGGGCAGCTCCGCCGCGTTCCGCTCGCTGACGCTGGCCAACGGCAAGAGCACTGGAAACGGCGGCGCGATCCTCAACCTGGGAACGCTCGACATCGACCAATCGACGCTGCGCAACAACTCGGCCGCAGGACAAGGGGGAGCGATCTTCAACAACGGCGGCTCCGACGGATCGCTGAGATTGCATCGCTCGACCCTGTCGGGGAACAGCGCCAACGACGGGGGAGCACTCGGCAATGAAAACGGCAGCACTCTCACGGCGGACTTCGTCACGATCTCCGGCAACTCGGCCCTCAGCAACGGCGGCGGCATCTACAACGTCGGCAACCTCACGCTGACCCAAGCGACGGTGGCACTCAACCAAGCAGACAGCGACGGCATCAACGGCGGCGATAGCGGCGGGCTGGCCGCGTTCAACATCGAGAACATCTCCAATTCGCTCTTCGCCGGAAACGTCCGCGGAGCGGATGACTTCCCCAACGACATCGGCGGCGGATTTGTCGATGTCAAGAAGTTCAACGTCATCGCCGACAACGCCTCCGGCGGTGGCATTACTTCGGGAGAAGACGGCAACGTCGTCGGAATCAACGGCGGCTCGTCGATCCCGCTGGCCAGCATCTTCAACACCACGCTCGCCAACAACGGCGGCCCAACGCAAACGCACGCCCTCGTCCCCTTCAGCCCCGCTCGCGATGCCGGCCCGGACTCGAATGGCTTCACCGCCGACCAACGCGGGCAACTGATCAAGGGAGTCCCCGACATCGGCGCGTTCGAGTATCAACCGACCACCGCCTCGGTGACGCTCGCCAGCGACACGAGAATCTTCGTCGTCCCCGGCCGAACGCTGGTCCTCACCGAAACCCTGACCGGCAACGGCAACCTCACCAAGATCGGGTTCGGCACGTTGGCCCTGACCGGCAATAACACCTACAAAGGCCAAACGTTTGTCAGCCAGGGAACGTTGCTCGCCGCCCACAACAATGCGTTCGGAACCGCGACCGGCTCCAAGGGAACCATCGTTGCCCCCGACGCCAGCGTGGCGGTCGCCCAAGGAGTGACCGTCCCAGAAGCGCTGGTGCTCAGCCGCTTCGGTTTCGACCAGACCGGCGCACTCCGCATGATCGTGGATTCGAGCGTCCCCAATCTCCCCAACACGAACACCAGCACTTGGTCAGGCCCGATCACACTGGAAGAGCAATCTTCGGTCGATGTTGGCACTGACGGCCAACTGACGATCACCGGCGTGATCTCCGGGAGCGTTGGCAGCATCAACCCCGGCATCACCAAAATCGGCGCTGGCAAACTGATCCTCAGAGGCAACAACACCTACCCCGGCCTGACCCTCATCAACGACGGTGGACTGTCCGTCAACGGGACTCAAACGAGTAGCAGCTTCGTGATCAACGGCGGAACGCTTTTCGGAGTGGGAACCACGGGAACCACGTCCACTCAGGATGATTCCGAGTCACGCATTGCTCCCGGGAACAGCGTCGGCAAGCTGCTGTCCAAAGGGAATTTCGCACTGGGCAACAACACGACTTTAGACGTGGAAATCAACGGGTCCGCTGCCGGAACTCGGATGGACAACGTCGATGTTACCGGCACCGTGACGCTGAACGATGCGACGCTGTTGGCAACCTTGCTCCCCGGCTTCGCCTCCAAAGTCGGCAACAAGTACCAGATCATCACCAACGACGGCACCGACGCCGTCATCGGCACGTTCAACGGACTGGCCGAAGGAGCCACCGTCACAATCAACGGCCAAGCCTTCACGATCACCTACAAAGGAGGAACCGGCAACGATGTCGTGCTGACACACGTCAACACCGCCGCCGATTTCCGCAATCGCTCCATCACTCCCGTCGTCGGCGAAAACGGCATCGCCACCTTGAAAGGGACGATCGTCGAAGTCGATCCGCTCGACACCTTCAAACTGATCGTCCAATGGGGCGACGGCCAATCCCAGACCGTCAACTTCCCCGCCGGGAGCAACGGGAAACTCGTCACTCTGACCCACAAATACGTCAACGGCCGAGTGGCTCCCTACAACGTCACCCTCAAATGGGAAGACTCCAACAAAGCCGTCGGCACCGCACAACTTGCGGTCCAAGTCTTCAACGTCGCCCCCACCGCCACGATCTCCGGACCAACGACGTTCAAGGTCAATAGCCTCAGCTCCTTCACGTTCAGCGCCACCGACCCCGCCGACCAAAGCAGCAACATGACCTGGAACATCGACTGGGGCGACGGCACTACCGAAACGCTCACGAAAGCCTCACACTTCCGTCATTCGCACAAATACACCCAACCCGGCAACTACCTCATCCGCGCCACCGCCACCGACCGCGACGGCCAAATCAGCGGAGTCACCACCCTGCGAGTCACCGTGCTCCTCTAACCCCTCGGCGATCGACTGGCTTCCGTTGTGGCCGGTCTCAATCGTTGTGGCCGGTCTCCTGACCGAGCCACAAGCGTTCGACCGCAGGTCTCCAAACTCGCCGCGAACCAAGGCAACCCATCGCAGCATCCGTTGGCCGTTCGTGAGACCTTCGGTCGGAGCGGTGGCTCGGTCAGGAGACCGGCCACAACGGCTTTGAGCCAGATCACGTCGTCAAATACCCCTTCTCCGATTTGGAGAGCCTACGCGACTGGTCCGGTCGTAGGTAACATCCGGCCGGCCGCTTCCCGGAGTTGCCGAAAATTCCTGGACTCGACAGTCGCATTCTCTTGGCGGCATCGGGTACCCTGATCCACGATTTCCGAGCGGTTCCGCAGATGGAGCGGCCCGTTCGGAACCCTCCCCACTGTCCCACCCAACAAGTTTCCGGTTGAGCTTTCCGCGACGGACGCGGAGTTCAAACGACGGTCCAATAAGAATCAAGAAGAATGAGGTGTCGCGATGCGTGCGCTTGGGCATCGTTTTGTGGTTGTGTGCGTGAGTTTGATCGGCGTGTCGGCTGGCTCGACGCTGTTCGCGGCCGAGACTCCGGCGGCTGACGCGGTCAGCTTCGACAAGCAGGTCCGTCTGATTTTTCAGGCGAACTGTCAGGGCTGCCATCAGCCAGCGAAGGCGGGTGGTCAATATGTGATGACCGACTTCGCCAAGCTCGTCAAAGGGGGCGAGAGCGGCTCGGCGGCAGTCGTGCCGGGGAAGCCGGAGGGAAGCTACCTCCTGCAACTCATCACGCCGAAAGACGGCAAGGCCGAGATGCCCAAAGGCAAAGCTCCACTGACGGTCGCTGAGATCGAGATCGTCAAGAAGTGGATCGCTCAAGGAGCGAAGGACGACACGGCGGCAGGAGCCAAGCAGCGCTACGATCAGGATCATCCGCCCGAATACACCCGGCCGCCGGTCGTCACGTCGCTCGATTTTTCGCCCGACGGACAGACGCTGGCGATCTCTGGTTTCCACGAAGTCCTGTTGGCAAAAGCCGAGACTGGCGAACTGATAGGCCGGCTGGTTGGCTTGTCGGAACGGATCGAATCAGTGCGGTTCTCGCCCGATGGAGCGCGGCTCGCAGTGACTGGCGGTCTCCCCGGCCGCATGGGTGAGATTCAGATTTGGGATGTCGCCACCAAGAAGTTGACGATGTCGGTGACGGCGACGTTCGACACGGTCTACGGCGGAAGCTGGTCCTCGGACGGCAAACTGATCGCGTTTGGCGGTGCGGATAATCTGGTGCGTGCGATCGACACGACCACCGGTCAACAAGTTCTACAAAACGGGGCACACTCCGATTGGGTGCTCGACACTGGGTTCTCGCCGGACAGCAGCCACTTGGTCTCCGTCAGCCGAGACATGACCGCGAAGCTGACCGAAGTCGGCACGCAGCGGTTCGTGGACAACATCACGTCGATCACACCGGGTGCTCTGAAGGGGGGCATTCAAGCGGTCGCCTCGCTGCCGAACCGTGACGAAGTTCTCGCTGGCGGCTCCGACGGCGTGCCGAAGATTTATCGGCTGTATCGCAAGACAGCTCGTGTCATCGGCGATGACGCCAACATGCTGCGTTCGTTGTCTGCGATGCGTGGCCGTATCTTCGGCGTCGCTACCAGCCGCGATGGATTCCGCTTCGCCGCTTCGAGTGCGCTCGACGGGACCGGCCAGGTGTTCGTATTCCGGTTCGATCCGGCGCAGGTTCCGGACAACGTCAAGGCAATGCTCGCGAAGAAGTTTGCTGACCGTGCTCCGGCTGAAAAAGACGCGATCGAGAATCACTTCAAAGCGGCCGCTCTGACCGAATCGAAAGTGGAAGTCAAAGCGAATGTGTATGCAGTCGCGTTCCGACCGGACGGGAACATCATCGCGGCGGCTGGCTCGGACGGCATTGTCCGATTGATCGACGCTGCAACCGGACAGGTCACGAAAGAGTTCTCACCCGCACCGGTGAAGCCGACGAATGCGGCGGCTCCCAGCCAACTGGCGGCCAACTTCAAACCGGCTGTCGAAAAGCTGGAGACCGAGTCGCTCCCTCCCGGAACGAAGGTCGTCGGGCTGGAAGTCCTTCCGGCTTCGATCAAGCTGACCAGCCCGTTTGATTACGCTCAACTGCTCGTCACCGCGAAGCTCGACAACGGCGACCGTGTCGATGCGACGCGGCTGGTGCAGGCTCAGTCAGCCGCCGCGACGGTCACGATCTCGCCGACCGGCATCGTCAAAGCAACCGCTGACGGAGCATCCGCCATCGGCGTGAAACTCGGCGATCAGACGGCGACCGTCCCTGTCGAAGCCGTGGGCATCGCGGCCGAGTTTCATCCCGACTTCATTCGGGACGTGAACCCGGTCCTCTCGCGAGTCGGCTGCAACGCCGGCACCTGTCACGGAGCGGTCAAAGGCAAGAACGGTTTCAAACTGTCGCTGCGCGGCTACGACCCGATCTACGATGTCCGCGCGCTGACCGACGATCTGTCGTCTCGCCGAGTGAACCTCGCCTCGCCGGACGACAGCCTCATGCTGCTCAAGACGACGGCCGCTGTACCGCACATGGGCGGCCAAGTCATTCAGCCGGGCGAGCCGTACTACGAGATCGTTCGCCGCTGGGTCGCCGACGGAGTGAAGCTCGACCTCAACACGCCGCGCGTCACGAAGATCGAAGTCCTGCCGCAGAACCCGATCGTGCAACTGATCGGAGCCAAGCAACAACTCCGAGTCCTCGCGACCTACGCCGACGGCCGAGTTCGCGACGTCACGCGCGAGGCGTTCGTCGAAAGCGGCAACACCGAAGTCGCCGCCGCTGAACGAGGCGGAATCTTGAAGTCGCTGCGACGCGGCGAGGCTCCGATGCTCGTCCGCTACGAAGGCTCGTATGCCGCAACGACGCTGACGGTGATGGGCGACCGCACCGGCTTCGTCTGGGCCGAGCCGCCCGCCAATAACAAGATCGACACGCTTGCCGCCTCCAAGTGGCAACGGATGAAGATTCAACCTTCGGGACTCGCGTCCGATGCCGAGTTCATTCGCCGCGTGTACCTCGACCTGACCGGTCTGCCGGCGAGTGTCGATCAAGTGAAAGCATTCCTCGCGGACACTCGCGACACGAAGGTCAAACGGGATGAACTGGTCGACAAGCTCGTCGGCTCGGACGACTTCGTTGAATACTGGTCCAACAAGTGGGCGGATCTGCTGCAGGTCAACGGAAAATTCCTGGCTCGCGAAGGAGCGACATCGTTCCGCAAATGGATTCGCGACGAGATCACTGCGAACACCCCCTACGATCAGTTCGCGAAGAAAGTCATCACCGCGACGGGGTCAAATAAAGATGTCCCGCAAGCGGCGTACTACAAGATCCTCCGCGAAGCGACGGCGACGATGGAAAACACGACGCACCTGTTCCTCGCGATTCGCTTCAACTGCAACAAGTGCCACGACCATCCGTTCGAGCGTTGGACTCAGGACCAATACTACGAGACGGCCGCGTACTTCGCTCAGTACGGTCTCGACCGTGACCCGGCCAGCGGCGATCGCAACATCGGCGGCACCGCCGTTGAAGGAGCGAAGCCGCTGTACGAGAGCGTCGTGGACCGAGCCGCTGGCGAGGTCTTGCACGAACGGACTTCGCAACCGACTCCGCCGAAGTTCCCGTTCCAATTGACCAGCCAAGTCACGCCTGCCTCCGCGCCGCCGGCTCCGAAACCGCGACGAATGGAATTTGCCGACTGGCTCACCTCGAAGGACAACCCGTACTTCGCGAAGAGTTACGTCAACCGGCTGTGGGGCTATTTGTTCGGAGTCGGCATCGTCGAGCCGATCGACGACATCCGCGCCGGCAACCCGCCGACGAACCCGGAACTGCTCGACTATCTGACGCAGGAATTCCTCGCCAGTAACTTCGATGTGCGGCATGTGATGAAGCTGATCTGCAAGTCGCGGACGTATCAGTTGTCGGTCGAATCGAACCAGTTCAACGTCGATGACAAGATCAACTACTCACACGCTCAACCGCGCCGCCTGCCGGCCGAGGTGCTGTTCGACACCGTCCACCGAGCGACCGGCACGGTCACGAAGATTCCCGGCGTCGCTCCCGGCTCCCGCGCCGCCGCGCTGCCCGATTCGGGCATCGAATTGCCGAGCGGTTTCTTCGCCACCTTCGGCCGCCCGGTTCGCGAGAGCGCTTGCGAATGCGAACGCTCCGGCGGCTTGCAGCTTGGCCCGGTCATGGCGCTCATCAGCGGAGCCACTATCGCCGATGCCATCGCCGATCCAACGAACGATCTGACGAAGCTCGTCGCCGCTCAGCCGGATGACGCGCAGCTCGTCAACGAACTCGCGCTGCGAGTTCTCAATCGACCCGCCGCCGACGCGGAACACAAAGCGTTCGGCAACGCGCTCGCCGAACTCGATGCCGATCACCAGAAATTGGCGGCCTCGCTCAAGCAACGTGAAACGGACGTCGCCGCGCGTCTTCCCGACTTGATGAAGAAACGGGACGAGTCGATCGCTCGCACGAAGGAAGAACTCGCCGCCTACGAAAAAGAAGTCGCTCCACGCAACGCCGAGATGGAGAAGAAACGCCAGGAAGGAATCGCGGCTCGGCAGGCGGACATCAAAGCCTACGACGATCGCCTCGCCGCGAAGATTGGCGAATGGGAGAAGACACAGACCAGCAACGTCGAATGGATTTCACTGTTGCCAACGTCCGCGACCGGCTCGAAGGAAACCACGCTCTCCGTCGAATCGGATCGCTCAGTCGTTGTCGAGGCAAAGGGCGCTCGCAACGCCGTCTTGACGATGACGTTCCCAACGAACTTGCGAAACATCACCGCGTTCCGCCTGGAAGCGATCGCCGACGCGAAAGCTCCCAACGGCGGACCTGGCCGAGCAGGTGACGGCAACTTCGTGCTCACCGAAATCGAGGTCTTCGCGTCCCCCGACGCGAAACCCGCCGAAGCCAAGAAAGTCGAACTCCACAAGCCGCTGGCCAACTTCAGCCAAGCCAATTTCGAGATTGCCAAGGCCATCAGCGGCAACCCCAACGACGGCAACAAAGGCTGGGCGATCTCGCCCGCCTACGGGGTGACTCACTGGGCCACGTTTGAAACCAAACAGCCGATCAACATCGAAGGTGGCGCGCAGTTGAAGGTCGTGATGCACCACAAGTTCAACCAGCCAGACTACGTCCTCGGCCGCTTCCGCATCTCGGTGGCTGTCGACAAGACCGACGTCGGTCTGTCGCTCGCCGACGAATACAAAGCGATCGTCGCCACTCCCGCCGCTCAGCGAAAGCCAGAGCAAACGGCCCTTCTCGCCAAGCACTACAAAGCGGTCGATCAGGAGTTTCGCAATCTGCAAGCCGCCCTTGGAGTCGCCAGCCAACCGCTACCCGTCGATCCGAAACTGGTCGAGCTGCAAGGCAAACTCGAACTCGTCAACCAGCCGCTCCCCCCGGACGGACGGCTGTTGCAACTGCAAGCGGACGTGAAAAACAGCGAGGCGCAACTCGGAAACAAGCGGCTCACGGCCGCTCAGGACGTGGTTTGGGCATTGATTAACACCCCGTCATTCCTCTTCAATCGGTGAAATTGGATGGATTGCAAAATCGCCAACAGGCATAATCCTCCCGTTGACGATCCTTCTTGACCTGACTTTGATCGAACTTTCAGAGCTTCAAATCAAACGGAGACGACGAATGCTTTCTCTTCTTGGACAACGTGCGAAAGATTTGTGTGATCGTCGACAGGGGATGTCTCGCCGGGATGTGCTGCGAGTTGGCGGCAGCGGCATGTTCGGACTGACGCTCGGCTCGATGCTGAAGATGCAGGCTCAGGCCGAAGAGACCAAGATCGCCGGCGGGCCGGGTTGGGGCAAAGCCAAGAGCGTTGTCCTCATCTACTTGCAGGGCGGACCGTCGCACCTCGATCTGTGGGATCCGAAGCCGGATGCTCCCGACAACGTGAAGAGCATCTTCCAACCGATCGCCACCAAATTGCCGGGCGTGAACTTCACCGAGATTCTGCCGAAGCTCGCGCAGATCAACGACAAGTTCACGATGATCCGCTCGCTGGGCTACACACCCAACGGGTTGTTCAACCACACCGCCGCCATCTATCAGATGATGACCGGCTACACGACGGACAAGGTCAGCGCGTCGGGCCAGCTTGAGCCTCCCAGCCCAAAAGACTTCCCGAACTTCGGCTCGAACATCATCCGCCTCAAGCCGCCGACCGAACCGATGCTGCCGTTCGTCATGCTCCCTCGGCCGCTGCAAGAGAGCAACGTGGTCGGCAAGGGTGGGACCGCCGGGTTCCTTGGCAAAGCCTTCGACCCGTACACGCTCTATCCAGAGGGCGACGACCTCGACATGAATAAGATGGAGAAGATCAAGGTCGATGATCTCCAGCTTCGCCCGGAGGTCTTCTCCGTCCGACTCGAACGCCGCGCCCGTTTGCGGGACACGATCAACGCCAGCATGAAGCAGATCGACGCGGCGGTGAAGGACTACAACCTCGACGCCTACTACGACCAGGCGCTGCGATTGATCGTCTCCGGCCGAGCCCGCGAAGCGTTCAACCTCTCGTCCGAAGCGCCGGAGATGCGAGCACGCTACGGCCGCACGACGTTCGGCCAGAGCTTGCTGCTGGCTCGCCGATTGGTCGAAGCGGGCACTCGCGTCGTCGAAGTCGTTTGGCCAAAAGTCGCCAACAGCGACAACCACTCGTGGGACCATCACGCCGGCTTGCCTGACCGCATGAAGAAGCAGTCCGGCCCGATGCTCGACACCGGCCTGTCGGCGTTCCTCAGTGATCTCGATGAGCGCGGGATGTTGAACGACACGCTCGTCCTGTGCGTCGGCGAGTTCGGCCGCAGTCCGAATCGTGGAGTCAGCACTTCTGGCAACAGCAACACCGCCGACGGCCGCGATCACTGGCCGTATTGCTACACTTGCGTCATGGCGGGTGCCGGCGTGAAGCGCGGAGTCGTCTACGGCAAGAGCGACAAGACCGGCTCCAGCCAGCTCGAAAACCCGGTCCACCCGATCGAGTTGCTGGCGTCGATCTACCACTCGTTCGGCATTCACCCGGAGACGATCGTCTACAACCACCTCAATCAACCGCGCGAGCTGGTGAAAGCTCAAGCGGTGACAAGCTTGTTCGCCTAGTGAGTTGCGAACTTCCTCAGGTTTCTTGATCGAGAGCGACGCCATCTGCGTCGCTCTCGGACTTTTGGTACTTCTCGTTTTCGTCTGATGACTCGCACAGTTGGAGATTCCACGATGCGATTGGATCGACGAGGATTTCTCGCGGCCAGTTTCGCGACTTCCCTTTTGGCTCACGGAAAACCTGCGATGACCGCCCCAGCCCGCACCGCTCCTACCTGCAACGTTGAACTCGATCCCACGGGACTCACCAAGCAGAACATCCCGACACCGGCGCTGCTGGTCGATCTCGATGCGTTCGAGTTCAACGTGAAGTCGATGGCTGAGCACTGCCGCAAGTCGGGGCGCGGCTTTCGGCCACACGCGAAGACTCACAAGTGCCCGGAGATCGCCAAGCGACAGATGGCAGCGGGAGCACTCGGCATTTGTGCGGCGACGGTGCCGGAAGCGGAAGCTCTCGTCGCAGCGGGCATCACGGGGGTGTTGATGACCTCGCCGATCGTCGAGCCAGTGAAGATCGCACGCATGATCTCTCTCGTGAAGCGTGAGAAGACGACGATGCTGTCAGTGGGGCATCCGCTGGAAGTCGAGTTGCTGTCACAAGCCGCCGCCGCGGCGGGAGTCGATGTCGATGTGCTGGTCGATGTGGACATCGGAGATCGTCGCACGGGCATCCTGCCGGGACATCCGGCGCTCGAACTGGCTCAATTCATCGCGAAGCACAAGCGGCTGCACGTTCGCGGAGTGCAGTCGTATGCCGGACACGCCTCGCACGTCGTCGGCTGGGAGGCTCGCGAGAAATCGTCGCGCGAGGCGATGGGGAAATCGGTCGCGACACGCGAGCTGCTCAACAAGTCGGGCTTCGACGCGGGCATTCTCTCCGGAGGCAGCACCGGGACGTACAACATCGACAGCACGATCGACGGTGTGACCGAGCTGCAAGTCGGCTCGTACGTCTTCATGGACATCGACTATCGCCGCATCGGCGGCAAGACGAGCGGCGAGAATTACTCTGACTTCCAACACAGCCTGACCGTGCTGGCGACCGTCGTGAACGCGACGCACGCCGACCGAGTCTCCGTCGATGCCGGCACGAAGGCGCTCGACACGACGACCAATTGGAAGCCGGAAGCGAAAGGCTGGCCGGGACTGACCTACAACCGAGGCGGCGACGAGTTCGGCATCCTGACGCTCGAACCCGGCGCGAAGCTGCCGAAGATTGGAGACCGGATCGAGTTCATCGTGCCGCACTGCGATCCGAACGTGAATCTCTACGACCGCATCTATGCCACGCGCGGCGACAAGGTCGAAGCCATCTGGCCTGTTGCTGCTCGGCGAGAGCCTTCGATTGGGTAGCGTGTCTGTTCTCTGTGCCCTCTGTGTCTCTGTGGTGAAATATTTTACCACAGAGACACAGAGGGCACAGAGAAGACTGGAGAGCTTCGATGGTGGAACTGCAAACGCGCAAGATTGTCGGACAGCAACCGGGACCGCACTTGCTGATCACGGCCGGAGTCCACGGCGACGAATTCGAACCGATGGCGGCTGTGCGTCGGTTGATGACGGAGATCGATTCACGATTGCTGCGCGGCAAGCTAACGCTCGTGCCGTGCGTCAATGAGTCCGCGTTTCGGCTCGGACGCCGCACGGGAGAAGACGGCAAAGATTTGGCTCGGACCTGTCCCGGCCGAGCGGACGGCAGTCTCACCGAGCAAGTCGCTTTCTCACTCTCGCAGATAATTCGGTCGGCAATTTTTTACATTGACCTGCACACCGGCGGGACCGCGTACACGGTGCTGCCGCTCAGCGGTTACACGCTGCACTCCAACCCGAACGTGCTGGCGGTCCAGCGACGGATGGCGAAAGTCTTCGGACTGGATGTCGTCTGGGGCACCGATCCGAATTTGGACGGCCGCTCGCTGTCAGTTGCTCGCGATGCCAACGTCCCGGCGATTTATTGCGAGTATCTCGGAGGTGGCCGCTGCGATCCCGCCGGCATCGACGCCTACGTCCGCGGCTGCCGCAACGTGATGATCGAGCTGGGAATGCTCGACGGCACGCCGGACATCCCGCGTCCGCCGCTGATCGTCGAAGACCACAGGCCCGGTGCGGGGCACATGCAAATCAATCATCCGTCCCCGTGCGATGGCTTTTTTCTGCCGACGGTCACTCTCGGCCAGCGAGTCCGAGTCGGAGAATTGATCGGGACCGTTTACGATGTACTCGGCCAGCGTGTTGAGCGAATCGAGTCCCGCTACACTGGCGTCGTCATCGTGTTACAAACGTTTCCGACCGTGAGCGCCGGCGCGAGTGTCGCCGTCGTGATGGAAACTTCCTCGTAAATTCTCAACAAGATCATCCTCCATGCGAAACAGCCGAATCAAAGCCAAGTTGGCTCAGAATCAACCGGTCCTGCTCACGTCGTTGCATTATCCCGACGAGACGATTTACGAGATGACGAGCCTGATGGGGTTCGACGGGATTTGGCTCGACCTGGAGCATCATCATCACAGCGTGGCGACGGCCGAGCGGTTGTTGCGAGCGACTCGTGTCGGGGTGTCGGACGTGATGGTTCGGCCGGCCAAAGGGGAGTTCATGCGGATGAGCCGCATCCTCGAAGCGGGCGCGACCGGCATCATGTACCCGCGCTGCGACAACGCGGCCGAGGCTCGCGAGGTGGTCCGTTGGGCGAAGTTCGCTCCACAAGGCCAGCGAGGCATCGACGCCGCCAACGCCGACAACCCGTACTGCATGATGCCGCTGGTCGATTACCTGAAAGCCGCCAACGAGCAGACCTTCATCGTCATTCAGATCGAAGACCCCAGTGCGTTGGCTCAAGTGGACGAGATCGCCGCTGTCCCCGGAGTGGACATTGTCTTCTTCGGCCCCGGCGACTTCAGCATCCTCAGCGGCATCCCCGGCCAGATGAATCACGAGCTGATTAAGGACGCGATGCGAAAGGTCTCCGCCGCCGTGAAAAAGCACGGCAAGAATTGGGGCATGCCGATCTTCAACACGGATCACGCCAAAGAAGTCCTCGACCTCGGCGGCCGATTCCTCTGCCACAGTGCCGACATCCTGATCCTGAAAAATGGCCTCGAAGCGATTCAGAAGAACTTCAGTCCGCTCGGCGTGACGTTCGAGCGCCGAGGTTCGTGATTGCTTTCTCTCCGTGCCCTCTGTGCCTCTGTGTTGAATTCTTTGAAACACAGAGACACAGAGAGCACAGAGGAGAGGACAAGTGGGGTCGGACATGACAGCACCCAAACACAAACTCTTGATCGTCGGAGTTGGTTCGATCGGCGAGCGGCACCTGCGGTGTTTTCAAGCGACGGGGCGAGCGGACGCCGTTTTCGTCGAGATCAACGACTCGCTGCGGCAGACGATTGCCGAGCGATACAGTGTTCCCGGCTTCAAGTCACTCGACGAGGCTCTCGCCACGAATCCGACGGCGGCGGTTGTCTGTGCTCCGGCGCATCTGCACATCCCGATTTCGACAACTCTGGCCGAGCGCGGCTTGCACCTGTTGATCGAAAAGCCGCTGAGCACTTCGTTCGACGGCATCGACCGGCTGCAAACGCTTGTCGCCGAGAAGCGGCTGACGGCGGGAGTCGCCTACGTTTATCGCAGTCATCCGTTGCTGACCTCCATGCGGACGATGCTGCAAGACGGACGCTTCGGCCGACCGGTCGAGTTGATCGCCGTCTCCGGCCAACACTTCCCGACGTATCGCCCGGCCTATCGCCAGATTTACTACACCGACCGATCCACTGGCGGCGGCGCGATTCAAGACGCACTCACTCACGTCATCAATTCGGGCGAGTGGTTGCTCGGCCCGGTCGAACGCTTGGTGGCCGACGCCGCGCATCAAGTGCTTGAAGGGGTCTCCGTCGAGGACACCGTGCATCTGCTGGCTCGGCAGGGCGGTGTCATGGCCAGCTACAGCCTCAACCAGCATCAGGCTCCGAACGAATTCACGCTGACCATCGTCTGCGAACGAGGCACGATCCGCTGGGAGTCGCATCTCAATCGCCTGAGCTGGCTGACGGCACCGGGAGCGGACTGGCAAGAGGAACGAATCGCGCCGCTGGAACGAGACACGCTGTTTGTCCGGCAAGCCGATCAGTTCTTGACGACCATTGAACAGCGAACGCCTCCCGCATGTTCGCTCGAAGACGGCCTACAAACGCTGCGAGTCAATCTGGCCGCACTCGCCAGCGCCGATGGCGGTGGTTGGCAAATCCTCGGCGAGCGGCAGGGCGTCAGCCCTCCGAGTCCGTGAGTGCTTCCAACCTCAATTGACT
>SYJG01000040.1 GCA_005798445.1 Planctomyces sp. | reverse complement strand
GTCTCGATGACTCGACCCACCCTACGAGCTACTGAGCCGCCTCGTCGCTGCTCGTGGTCGCTCCGACGTCCAGCTTCAACCATTTCTTGCTGGCCAGCTTTTTAAGCCCTTCGGCCGTGACTGAGCCGTTCTCTTTGAACGTCAGCGATTGCAGGCTCTGCATTCCGAGCAGCTTGTCGATGGCCGCGTCGGTGACACCGGTCGTTCGGATCGTCAGCTCTTTCAGATTCGGAAGCTTGGCGATCACGTCGATCGTCGCGTCGGTCATTTGTGGGACGGTCCAAATATCGAGCAACTCCAGCGACTTGAGGTTGGCGAGATGTTGCAGACCGGAATCGCCGACCGACGTGATCTCGTGCAGGTAGAGCCGCTTCAGCTTGGGCAGGTCGTCGAAGACTTCAAACGCTCGATCGTCGATGTTGGGCAGATCGCGCAGCGTCAGCCGAGTCAAATTCAACCCCTTGAGAGCGAGGACCCCTTCGGTGCCGAAGCCCTGGCAGCGGAAGACTTCGAGCTGCGTCAGTTTGCCGAGCTTGGCGAGGTGCGGTCCCGATTGATCGGTGATCTGGAAATCTTGGATCAACAGCGAATCCAGCGTTTGGTTCTTGCTGAGGTATTCCATGCCCGCATCGTTGACCGCCGTGCTGCGGTGTTTGAACGCGGCGAGCTTCGGAAGCTCGGCGATGACTTCCAGTGCCATGTCCCCCGCTTCCATGTTGCCTCGCAGATCGAGTGTGCGGAGTTCCTTCAGCTTCTCCAATCGCCGAGCACCGATGTCGTTGACTTGGTTCTGCACCAGGGTCAGCCGCTGCAGCTTGCCGAGTTCGCTGAGAATCTTGACCACTCCGTTGGTCATGTTCGTGTTCGACGACAGATCGAGTTCGATGAGATTGGGAAACGATTTGACGATCAGCTCGACCGACTTGTCGCCGATCACCGAATTCGTCAGCGCCAGGCTGGCCAGCCCCTTCAACCCGCTGAGCTTCGCGGCCATCTCGTCGTCGAGCGTCCGGCAGTTGAAGACCTGCAACTTTTCAAGATCGCTGAGCTTGCCGAACAGCGCCAAGTCATCCGCCGTCAAATTCGAGCCGTCCTGAATGACGATCTCCGTCAGCAAGTCGCCCTCCTTCGGAGCGTACTTAGAACGCGAACCAAGGGCGTCAATTCGAGTTTTGGCGGCCTTAACGTCGTCAGCATTGGCCGTCCCTTTTTTCGTGGCGGCTGCCGGTGCCTTGTCCTTTGAACCTCCCGTGGCCTGAGTCGAACTTCCGCCCGCTCCGCTAGGGGTTTCAGACTTTGGACAACCCGTCAGACACAACAAACTCACAATCACGCCGGCAACAACGCGCGGCATCGGCAGACAGTTCATGACATTCGCCTCTGTTTCCTAATCCCAGATTTCAAAGTCTAAGCCCGGCACTTGGGCAAAATCTCGTTGGTTGCGTGTGACGAGTCTCGTGTCGTGTGAAACGCAGATCGCCGCGATTCGGAGGTCGTGTGTTCCGACGGATATCTTTTGTCGCCGCCACGTTTCATACAACGCTTGAGCCTGCGAGAGATACGAGAGAATCAACACCTGTTTGAAGGCATCGAGCGTTTCCTCCAGCAGTTCGTAGGAGCGTTCGATGCTCAGTTTGGATTTCCCGGCTTCGGCCTGCCGGATGGAATTCAATCGCCCACGCAACATTTCCTCGACCACCACCACCGGCACGCCTTGTTCGTACACGGGAATCTCGGCGGCGCGCCGCGTCAGTTCGGGATCGCCCGACCAAATATCACTCAAGACATCGGCATCAAACGCAATCATTCAGGCCGCTCGGAATCACGGTCGCGATAGATTTGGTCCCGAATCTCGTGCAGCGTCGGATCGTCTCGAAACCGCCCTGATTGACCCGAGACGCCCAGCGGTTCGGTTTCCAAATCCACAAGTTCACCGCTTGCGAGTTTGTCTGCCAACGCGCGTCGCAATGAGGTCAAAACCTCTTCCCGTGACGGCCCCACAAATCGCAATCCGGCCATTCCCAATGGACTGGCACTAAACTGCCCTTCGCTTTGCTCAACCAGAACAGAAACGCTCATTGCTCGATCCTTCCACAAGACAATTTCGAGTTTATTGCCGCCGACGGTTCCGTCCTATTCTAAAAATCGTCTTTATCGTGACAGGGGCTTGTTCCAACAACGGCCGCACGGATTGAGATTGGCCGCAGGGAATTCGGTGTGTTCTTCTGCATATCGTTCTACCTCGTTCCGATTCTCGAAACAGAGCTTCCCTTCGCGTTCTTCTCTTCCAATGGATGCCAAATCACGTGAGATCGTAGGGCAGTGCGGTCGATGTTTCGTCAACTGATTTTGATAGCCTGCCTTCAGGTTGACGACGATTCCGTGAGGATGATTGCGGAGCCAAGTTTGATACTCAGCCTCATCCTCATCGGATCGAATACCGTGTGTAAACTCGAGCATCGGCACACCTAACGTCAAAGGGATAGGTCGGGCATGAACCTCACTCGCCGAAAAGAGAAGTAGCCACGTTCTGGCGAACGTGGCTACCTCGAAACTCAATTCGGAACGACGACTAATCCAAGCGGTAGCCTTCCGGGTACTTCGGCTTGATGAGGTCGGCGACATGTGGGGTCTTGAGCGACTCGAGGTTTGTGACCTTGAGGTTCTTGGCGTCCCATTCGACCTTCTCGCCCCAGTCGCCCATGGAGCCGTCGGTTCCGCCGTTGGCGGCGGCCCAGACGGCAAGGTTGCCGAGCAGAATCGTCTCGGTGAGCGGGCCGGCTCGGTCTACGAAGTTTGACTTCGCGATCTTCGGATCGTTGGCTCGCTTCGCACGGAACAACTCGTACATGTTGTTGAGGTCGTTGTTCCCTTTGTTCTCGGCCTTCTCGTAATCGACTTTGACTTTCTCGACACCCTTCAGTTCGTAGTTACCGCAGTAGTCGTCGGTGCTGTAGAAGGTTCCCTTCTCGCCGACGATCATCACGCCGCTGTCCGAGACCTTTGTGATGCCGTGCTTCTCGAAGACTTCCATCGGCGGCTTGTTTCCCTTGCGGTCGTACCACCAGAACGGGATCGCGGGACGTTCGGACGTTTCGGGGAACTCGAACTTGATGACCGCGCTGGCGGGGAAGCTGTCGAAGTCATGTCCCGTCGACTTGGCTTGAACCGAGATTGGGTCGCGCAGTCCGCACGAGGCGAACGGGACGGTCAACTGATGACAGGCCATGTCGCCCAACGCGCCGCTGCCGAAATCCCACCAGCCGCGCCATTGGAACGTGTGGTAAATGCCGGGCCAGAACTCTCGCTGCGGAGCGACGCCGATCCAGTTCTTCCAATCGACTCGTTCGAGTGCTTTATTGACCTCGGACACTTTCTTCACGATCAGTTTTGGAGCAACTTGCTCGGGAATCTTCTCCCCCTTTTCAGCCGCTTTTTTAGCGGTCTCAGCGTCGTCGTTGATCGCATCTGTGACGAACCTCTCCAACGTCATGCGGCGGCCAGGGCCTTGAGCCCAGACCGGGCGGTTCGACCAGGCGTAGACTTCCTTCAGCGCTCCGAGCACGCCGGACTTGATCTGAGCGATCGCTTCGCGGGACGAATCCAAGGCGGTCCCTTGGTTGCCCATCTGCGTGCAGACTTTCTTCTCGGCGGCGACGGTCGCTAGCAACCGAGCTTCGTAGATCGTGCGAGTCAGCGGCTTCTGCGTGTAGCAGCCGATCCCCAATCGCATCGCGGCCAGCGTGGCCGGAGCGTGCATGTGGTCCGGGGTGCTGATCGTGCAGAGGTCGATCTTGCTGCCATGCTTTTCGAGCAGTTCGCGGTAGTCGGTGTACTTCTCGGCGTTCGTGAACTTGTCGGACTTCCCTTTGCTGTCGAGCGTGTTGCGATCGACGTCGCAGATCGCCACGACGTTGCCGAACTGCGAGGCGTTGCTCGAATCGCTGCCCCCTTTGCCGCCGACGCCGATACAGGCGACGTTGAGTTCCTCATTGGCGGAGAGAACTCGGTCAGGATTCACCAGAGCGTGACCGGCATAAGCGCCGACACCGGCGACGGTCACGTTTTTCATAAAGTCACGGCGGGAGTTTTGGCGGCGCATCGGCGGAAGCCCTCGGCAAAGTGGAAAGAGTTTGGTCGAAACGGGGCGTGACGATACAGACGGTTTGGTGTGTTCGCAATCAATGCAACTCGCCGTGTGAGGGACAAAGTGCAAAGTGCAGAGTGCAAAGTGCAAAGTGCAAAGTGAAGGCAGTTGCGAGCGAACTGTCAGGCTCATTTTGCACTTTGCACTCTTCACTCTGCACTTTGCACTGTCTCGCTCCCCCGTTGGTTGCGTCGCCTCGTGCCACCCGGTAGTTTTCGCCCTTTGGCTGAGACATAGCGGAAAAGCCCCGTCGCAAAGATTGTGCTTGCGGCGAGGCGGTTCGATGCGATACTTGCTGGTGACTGGTCAGGATACGACGAGCGAGACATGTCTCGGTGACGACTCCCAGCGAGGACACCGTGAGCAAAGCCGAACGGCACTACGATCGAGCGAATCGCCTGTTCGAGAAAGGGCGATTCCGAGACGCCTTGCGCGAGTTCAATTTCGCAATCCAGCTCGAACCGCATGATCCCGACTACTTCAATGATCGCGGTCTGGTGTGGGACAAGCTCGGTGTCTCCGAACGAGCGATTGAAGACTTCACCACCGCCATCGACCTTAATCCAACCGCGTCGGCGTACTACTTCAACCGAGCGCGGGTCTTCACGCTGATCGGCGAGCCGGAACGAGCCGCCGAAGACCTCACCGAGGTGCTGCACCTCGACCCTTTCGACTCGGAAGCGCTGCTGCTGCGCGGCGGAGCCTACTCCGACCAGCAAAAGTGGACCGAGGCTCTCGAAGACTACGAGCAGGCTCTGGACCTTTCCCCGGACAACCCCGATTTGTTTTACGACCGAGGCTTGGTCTGGGAAGCTCAGCAGGACTACCACAAGGCGATCGAAGATTTCACGCGAGCGATTGATCTCGACCCCGAGTACGTTCCCGCCGTCATGGACCGCGGCAATTGCTGGGATGAACTCGGCGAGTTGGAGAACGCTCTCGAAGACTACAACCGCGCGCTGGAGTTGTCCGAGAACGATCCGCTGATTCTCTTCAATCGCGGGCTGGCCTATTTGAACTCCGGCAAGCTGGACGAGGCGATCGCTGACTTCAACGAGTCACTCGAACGCGAACCAGAAAATCGCCGAGCGTTCTCATCGCGTGGCGATGCCTGGCTGCGCAAGGGTGAGCACGACAAAGCTCTCGCCGACTACAACACCGCGATCGACATGGACCCGGACGAAGGAGATTTGTTCTACCGCCGAGGCAACGTGTTCGATGAACTCAGCCAGTCGGACAAAGCTCTCGCCGACTATGACATGGCATTACGACTCGACAAGGACTTAGCCGGAGCGTGGCACAATCGCGGCAACATCCGCTTTGAAAAGGGCGAGTTCGACAAGGCGTGCGACGATTACTCACAGGCCATTCGGTTGGAACCGAACATGGTCATCGCCTATCGCAACCGCGGCGACTCGTGGCGAGCTTTGAACCGACATGACCTCGCGCTGCTCGACTTCAATCGCGCTCTCGAAATCGATCCCGAAAACCACGAGGCGTACAACGGCCGAGCCGGGTTGTACCTCGACACCGGCGATCTGCCGCGAGCGTTGGCCGACTACAACGTGGCGGTGCGGATCGATCCGAAGTGTCCCGTCTGCCTGCGTGCTCGTGGCGAAGTGCATTGGCGGTTGGGAGATCACAACTCCGCTGTCACCGATTTCACCGCGGCGATCGAACTCAACCCGACGGATGCCGATGCTTTCGCGATGCGTTCCGAGGCGTACCAGCAACTCGGCAAAGAAAAGCTCGCCGAGTCCGACCGCTGCAAAGCCCTCGAACTGCGAGCCTCGCCACGAGAAGGGGTCGGAGCCGATCCGTTGTAACCGTGGATCGCTCGCGACTTCTCGGCTCATGCGGAACTCACGGACAACACAGAGGGGCAAGCATGGCCGCACGCGCGTGTGAATTCCGGCGAGAGTGTTGTAACGATCAGATCAGGGACAGCATTGCTGATCGATCGAAAGACTCGGTCCGCGTCAGGCAGGTATTCCGTCGTTTTCTCGCAGTTCTCTGGAGCTTGCCGTTGTGGCTGGCATCGAACTCCGTCGCGATGGACATCACGCAGGACACGCAGCTCGATCCCGACATGGTCTACGGACCGCTGGTCATCAAGGAGTCAAACATCACGATCGACGGTCGTGGAGCCTGGATCGTTGGCGAGAAGGCTCAGCCAGGCAACAAGCTCAAGGGGGTCGCGATTCTGGCCGAGGGGGTGTCGAACGTCACCCTCAAAAACGTCAACGCGAGGGGCTGGGAGACTGGCCTGCGGATCGTGGGCGGCTCTGGTTGGACGATCGAGAACTGCAACTTCTCGGACAACTTTCACGATCCCGAATTCGGCTGGGGCGAGAACGGCCGACGCGGTGGGATCATGCTCGATCGAGTCACTAAATCGACGCTACGGAAGAACAAAGCCAATCGCGTGTGGGACGCCTGCGTGCTGCTGAACTCGGATGATAACGTGCTGGAAGAGAACGATTTCTCACACACGTCGAACACCTGCTTGAAGCTGTGGACCGCGTCTCGCAACACGATTCGCAAAAACGCGCTCAGCCACGGCATTCGAATCAAGCCGGGAGAGGTTCACGCGCGCGATTCGACCAGCGTGCTGATCGAGAGCGGTTCGAACGACAACCGCTTTGTCGAGAACGATTGCACGCACGGCGGCGACGGGATCTTTGTCCGCGTCCTCAACGGCTGGTGCAGCACGGGGAATCTGTTCGAGGGCAATGATTGCTCGTACGCGAACAACAACGGGGTCGAATGCTGGGCACCGCGCAACGTGTTCGTGAAGAACAAGGCCAATCATTGCAGCTACGGATTTTGGCTCGGTGGCTCGGACCAATCGCGGTTGATCGGCAACGAGGCGTCGTTCAACGGGCTGACGGACGGCCATCACAATTCACCGCATCTGCCACAGTCCGGACACGCCGGCATCGTGTTCATGTTCGGACCTTCGAGCCACACGATCTGCCGAGGCAACTTGTGCTGCGCGAACAACGGCGCGGGGATCGCGCTCATCGGTGATCTCGACAGCCAGGGCAAGAAGTGGCGGGCGTACCACTGGATCATCGAACAGAACACGCTCGCCAAGAATCGCTGGGGCATTTACGCCAAGCACGCCGATTGGGTCTCGCTGGCAGGTAATCGGTTTGATGGCAACTCGGTGAAAGACGTGCAACTCGATGGCGGCGTGACGCGCTGGGAAGAGAATCTCGTGGCGATCCCGGATGCCGCAAAACCACCGCTCGCGAAGCTCACCGGCCCAACGTCGGTCAAACTCGGCGAGCGTGTCGAGTGGGATGCTGCCGGAAGTCGTGATCCGGTTGGCCGCGAGTTGAAACTCTCATGGGACGTCGGCGACGGCCGACTGCTGCTCGGTCCGAAGCTGGAGCACTCGTTCGATCGAGTCGGCTTTCATCGAGTCGGTCTCAACGTCTCGAACGGGCAACTTTCCGATCTGGCTTGGCGCGACGTGTACGTCGTTCGCAACGTGACCGAGATCGGAACCGAGGGGCAATCCGCCGATTGGTCGATCGAAGACTTCCACGACCGAGTCCGCAGCAACGAACAAATCACGCGAGCGAAGTTCGACGACGACCGGATCGACAAGCTCGTCGGTGATTCCGCACTCAAGGTCGTGATTGCTCCGTATGCCGGATTCCGAGCCGCGCTCACGTTCCCAAAATCTCGCGACGCAAAATGGCGGGTCGATGGCAAAACGAAGCTGACCTTCTGGCTGAAGTCCACCAACGAAGACGTTACCGGCTGGCAAGGAGGCCCTTTCATCCGGCTCGACAGTGACAACGGCCAGTCGTTCTACATTGAACCGAAGCAAGGGCTTGATCACATGCGGAATGCCGAACACAACGAGGCTCGCGATGGCTGGCGTCTGTTTGAAATTCCACTCCAACCGACCGACCAATGGCAAACCGCAGGTGAGCTGCCCGCAACGATTCGCTCTCTCGCCCTGTGCTTCGATTCGTGGGGTGCGCCGACTCTGCGATTCACGATCGACGGCTTGGCGTTTGAGTGATCACGCATCAGATACGAACAAGTTTTTGACGTCCGCAATCTTTTCGCGTCGCCCATCTCGAATGGGTCTCGTTAGGCTATGTCGCCTACGAAGCTCCGTCCCTGTTCCCGAAGGACAAGACAGGATGAGCACAACGCATTGTTCCAGACAACCTCAAACTTCCGAGATCGCGATCAATCGTCGCCAGTGGTTGCAGGCAGGAGGAGTCGCCTGCGCTGCGGCAGGTCTTCCAAGTTGGTGGGGGACCGGTGAAACATCAGTGCTTGCCGGACCGGGATCGCCGTCAGCGGATCGGCCGATTCGGTCGTGCATTTTGATCTTCTACTACGGTGGGCCGAGCCAGTTTGAAACGTATGACCCGAAGCCGCTGGCACCGGCGGAAGTGCGTGGTGAGTACGCTCAGATTCCGACGTCCGTGCCGGGAATCCAGATTGGCGAATATCTCCCGCGCGTCGCTCGGATCATGGACCGCTTGGCGCTGGTTCGCAGCGTGCATCATCCGATGCGAAACCATAACTCGGCCGCGTCCGAAGTACTGACCGGCCGCACGCCGGTGAGTGGCGACTTGGAACTCTTGGCCGATGAATCGCGGTCGTTTCCGACGCTCGGCTCGACCCTCAGCTACGCGCTCGGATCGCGAGCACACACGCTGCCGTATGTCGCGCTGCCCTACACGATCTACAACGTCGTGCAATTGCCGGGACAAATTCCCGGCATCCTGGGTGGAGAATTCGACCGCTTCCAAGTGCTAGGAAATCCGAACTCGCCGGACTTCCGAGTCGCCGCGCTCGATCCCCCCGCCAAGCGAACCGCGCGCGATCTGCAATCGCGTGAGGATTTGCTGCGCGGTTTGGATCAACCCACCGGTGCCAGTGGACCGGCCAGGATGCGTCAGTATCAAGACCGCGCCTTGCGATTGATCGCATCGGACGAAGTCCGCCGCAGCTTCGAGATGTCACGCGAGTCGCCTGAGACGCGCGACAGATACGGCCGTCACTTGCTGGGACAGAGTTTGCTGCTGGCTCGGCGGCTCGTGGAAGGAGGAGTCAATTTCGTGACCGTCTTTGATGGCCAGCACAACGGGCAGGACGCCAACTGGGACAGCCATCAGACGATTTTTCCTCGGCATCGCCAATTGATTCCTCCCAACGATCAAGCGTTCTCCGCGTTGATCGAAGACCTGGAAACGCGCGGCTTGCTGGAATCGACGCTCGTGATGGGCGTGGCGGAGTTCGGACGCACTCCCAAAATCAACGGCAACGCGGGCCGCGATCACTGGCCCGACTGCTTCACGACGGTCCTCGCTGGCGGCGGAGTGCGAGGCGGCGCGGTGCATGGCGCAAGCGACTCCATCGGCGCATATCCCGCTCGCGACCCCGTCAGCCCCGCCGATTTGGTGGCCACAATCCTCTGGCGCTTCGGCTGCGACTCAACGCGCGAGTTCCACGACCCGACCGGTCGCCCCTGGCGACTCTCCGACGGTCAGCCATTGACGACGTTGTTTGGCTGAGTTCGCGAGGCGTCCTCTACTCTGATTTGTCGGAGCGTGATCGGATGGTCTGGAAGCCCATTTCTCGAAACTTCGGTGGCCCGAACATCATTTGTCGGAGGACTTCTGTGATGGTCTTGATCCGGTCGACATGGCAACTGAAGTTGCTCGATTCGCCGGCGCTGTGCGTCGCTGAGCAACGAGAGCGCTTGGTTGGCCGACTTCTTGTTGAGCTCACCCAACTTACCGTTGTCACCGGCCATGAGCTGGGCACGTTCCTTCCGCGCCCCCTGGGTGTCAAAACTGAGTCCAAATGAATCTCCTACCCGATGAACTCCAACTCAACCGGCTTCGGGATGATGCGAGCGTCGTAGGCTCGCCGCAGCAACAGCGAAACCGCCTCGCGGCCGCGGGGGCCGAAGTCGAGCGTCCAGTCGTTGACGTACATGCCGACGAACTTGTCGGCTTGGCTGCGGTCGAGGTCTCGGCCGTATTGCAGCGCGTGAGCGAGCGCTTCGGCTCGGTGTTCGAGCCCGTATTGGATGCTCTGCTTGAGCAATGCGGTGACCTCTTCCATGCCTTGCCGACCGAGGTCTTTGCGAATCGCATTGCCTCCCAGCGGGAGCGGCAGGCCGGTGTCGTCATGCCACCAGCGGCCAAGATCGACCACCAAGTGCAGACCCTGATTTTGAAAGGTGAGTTGCCCTTCGTGGATAATCAGCCCGGCGTCGGCCTTGCCCGCTTCGACGATGTTGAGAATCTCGTCGAATGGATGCACTTCGTAGGTAAACGTGTCGCCGAGGCACAGCTTCAACGCGAGAAACGCAGTCGTCAGCGTGCCGGGGACAGCGATTTTCTTGCCTCGCAAGTCGCCGAGGCCCATTGGCTGGCGAGTGACGACCATCGGGCCGTAGTTGTCTCCCATACTCGCTCCGCAGGCACACAGAGCGTACTTGTCGGTGACGTAGGCGTAACCATGCAGGCTGACGGCCGTCAGTTCCAGTTCGCCTCGCTGAGATCGGTGATTCAGCGTTTCGATGTCCTGCAAGGTGTGCGTGAAGCGATAGTTTCCGGTCGGGATTTTGTCGTTCGCCAACGCATGAAACATGAAGGCATCATCCGGGTCCGGGCTGTGTCCGACGTTGATCGTGATAGGCATAATGAGTTCAGGTTGAAGGTGGGAAGTTGCTCGAGCCGGAGAATAGGCCCGTCTGAAACCGCTCGCAACCGCTCCGGGTTAACGACCGTTCGAAGGATTTCGCAGCCTTCGAGGGACTTTCAGATGGCATCTTTGAAACGCAGAGAACGCTGAGGCAAGAGGCAGAGTTTGACCGCTCAGTAGTTCACCCGGCGTTTATTCTCGTTCTGCCGCTGGAACTTGATTCGGAAATCACCGGATGAGTCACCAACAACCTTGACTCCGGCTTTGCGGAGCATGGTGGCCGATACATTAGACGGTGACGAGCTTCTTCGGGCGTGATTCCTTTCGTCCGTTCGCTCGGATCGCCGACGCACTTCTGGGGGATTTCGGGCGACTGGCTGGCTTGCTCAGTCCGATCATCCATTGGGTGTTGCCGAAGACTCCGGTGAGCAGACTCTCGACCGTGAACTGTTCGTCGATTTTGGGAAACTCGATCGCCCAATTCGGGCCGCGAATTCGCACGTTGGAACGGGCGGCTTCGGTCGCGGTCGCGACTCCCTGTAATTTGTCCGCCGGGATGGCGAGCTGCGCCGCGTTGCTCAATTCGAGCACAACCAACTTGGATTTGCGGTCGTAGCGCACCGCCATCACTCGCGGCCAGCTCCGAGCGTAGTCCTCGGCCGCGCGATCCGCGTTCGCGAGCATTTGGTCCCAGGCGTCTTGCTTCCAAGTCAGATGCCCGACTTGCACGACGTTAGTTTTCTTCGCCATGAATCACTCGCGAACGATCGTCAGCATCGGACTCAAGTTCAGGCCAACAAGACTGATGGCAGAATGTCGTCAATTGACGACGGCAAAATCGCTCACGCTCCAACGGTCGCGCCGATGTCTTGGTGGACGATCGATGACACCGACTCAAATGTGGCGTAACAAAACAGATCTCGTGTGACGACGCTGAAGCGCATTCTGCCGTTTTCGTTCGGGTCGAAGGCGACGTTTTCCGGGTGTTCAATGAGGTAGCGGTCGCCGTTTTCGAGGTTGATCAGGAACTTCTCAAACGGATGTTGATGAATCAAGTGTTTGAGGGTCAGCCTGACTTCTTCCGCACGCATGACGAGCTTCCTTTGCTGGGACAATCGAAAACGTAGTTGGTCAACATGAAATCAGTTCGGTAGGTTCCTGGCAAGCTCAGGAACGCGGATGTCAGCAACCAATCCAATCCAACAACTGCATGATCGATTCGAACTTGTTTTCGACGACGATGGGGCGGTTGGCGGCGGGGGTTTGGGTGACTCCGGCTTTGCGGAGCATGGTGGCGTAGGCGTCGTCCTCGGTGGCTGCGGCGGCGGAGAGTCGGGCGGGATCGACGGAATGGTACGCTACGGTGGCGGTCGGGTCTTTGAGTTGGTGGCCGGTGAGGATGCAGACGACTCGGTCGTTGGGAGAGATCACCCCTTGCTCGCGGAGCAGTTTGGCTCCGGCGACGCTGGCGGCGCTGGCGGGTTCGCAGCCGAAGCCGCCGGATCCGATTTGGGCTTTGGCTTCCAGGATCGCTTCGTCCGAGACCTCGCGCACGACGCCGTCGCAGACTTCGAGTGCTCGCAGGCACTTCAGTAGGTTGACCGGGCGGTTGATCTCGATGGCGGTCGCGAGCGTTGAGGCTCGGCGGTTGTCGGCGTCCATTTGCGTGAAGAATTTGTCGGTAATGATCTTCGCCTCGTCGAGCTTGCCACCGTTCCAACGAACCTTCTGATGTTCAAACAACTGATACAGCGTGTTCGAGCCGCTGGCGTTGATCACCGCCAAGCGCGGGATGCGATTGATGAGGCCCAACTCTTTCAACTCGGTAAACGCCTTACCGAACGCGCTGGAGTTGCCGAGGTTGCCGCCGGGGACCACGATCCAATCGGGGACTTCCCAGTTCAGACCTTCGAGCACTCGGAACATGATCGACTTCTGACCTTCCAGCCGGAACGGGTTCACGCTGTTGCACAGGTAAATTCCGCGCGCCGCACAGACGTCGCGGACTTGCTTCAGCGCGTCGTCGAAGTCGCCCTGAATCTGCAACGTCTTGGCACCGTAGTCGAGCGCCTGCGACAGCTTTCCGAACGAGATCTTGCCGCTGCCAATGAAGACGATCGTCTCGAACAGCCGCGTAGTGCTGGAGTAAATCGCCAACGACGCGCTGGTGTTCCCCGTCGAGGCACATGCCGCGACCTTCGCTCCAACCATGTGCGAGTGCGTCGAGGCCGCCGTCATGCCGTTGTCTTTGAAGCTGCCCGATGGGTTCAGTCCCTCGTACTGCAAAAGCAGTTTACCAGTTTGAAAGCCGGCGTATTTCCCAACGCCGGCGGACGATTGCAGAATGGTCTGCCCCTCGCCGATCGTGACGATCTGCTCGTCCTTCGCGAACGGCAACAGCTCGCGAAACCGCCACACGCCGCTGAAGTCGAGCGGATTCCGACGGCTCGACCACCGCGACTCAAACTGCTTGAGCGACCCCGGCACCGGTACGCGGTTCCAGTCGTAAGCAATGTCGAGCAGATGGCCGCACTTGGAACAATCGACGAGCGTCTCACTGACCGAATACGTCGCTCGGCAGGCCGGGTTCATGCAGACTTGGTGTGCGAGATCGGAATGTGTTGAACTGGAAATGATCGTGCTCCCGATGGTTCTCACAAAACTGTTGGACAAGTATTCGGTGTGTTCCGCTCGATGAGCGAGCGGCAACGGTGCTGAAATAGCCAATTCCTCACAGAAACAAAAGACCGTCGCCGCTGGATGTGTTGGTTGCGCACTCGGAGGAGTGACGCCTGAAAGTCGCGAGCTGTTTTGCCGTTCAATCTCTTGGCGACGTCCAGCCTCGCCCGTAATATCCCGCCCCGCACCAAATCCTGCCTGGTGGTGTAACGGTAGCACGAGTGACTCTGGATCACTCCCATCAGATTTGCAGAGCGGCAATTCTCTTGAACTTATGGCGGATGCGTCCGCTGGTTGCAGGAGCGGTTGCAGTAACTCACCGGAAAACGAACGCGGCGAGGCTGTCTGCGGCTCGGTTTCGAGCCGAGCGGAGACGTTGCCGATCAAGGCGGATTCGTTCTCTGCCGCGCTGGTGATGATCGCTTCGCTGCCGTTGTCGGATGCTGAGAAAGCCGAAGCGGTGCGGCGGATCATGACCGAGCAAGTCACGGCACAAGTGAGGTAGGGCGATGGGGTGATGGTGTACCGGGTAAGTCAGTCGTGTATCGCGTTGGCCAGTCGAGCATCGGGGCAGTCAGCCGCGTACCGAGATGGTCAGCGTGGTATCGAACAAGTCAGCCGAATACCGGCATTCGTCAGCCGATGTCTGGCTGACTCAACGCATGGGGTTAGTCAACGTGTCGGCTTGGTCCCGAAAGTACCCCGGAAGCTAGCTCGCAGCGAATCCCCCGGACGTTTCGGATTTCGATTTCCAATTCAGTGGCATGTACACCGACTCGGTTTGGGGCATGGTTCGTTGGTTGTCGTTTCGATTTCAGGACGTTGCCTGTCATCGGACGACTGTTGTTGCCGCCGAGTTTTTTGCCCAGACCCCCACCCTGTCAGTACCGGTTAGCTCGGCGGTTAGCTCGCACAATCGCAACGAAAAATTGAGAAAAGAAGATTCGCACCCATCAAAGGCGGATGGTGTTTGGGGATTTTGGAAACCGATCCTCCGCGCGCACGGGGCGGGACTCCGAAGCTAGCTTGACCCCGTCGAAACGCCGCGAAAAGTTTTTCTCGAACTCACCAAACGGTTGCATGAATCGGTTGCGCGTACCGCACTGCCAAAGGCCCCCTTGGCAGTGGTTGCATTCTGATCGGATGACAGCAGTAAGCTCTTACGGTGCCCGCTGTTCGTCGTGTCTACCACCGTTCGGCATCCGGGATTTTTGAAAACGCCCCCCGGTTCGCGGGTGCGGCGGTCTCACGGTTAGTCTCAGTGTTGGCGAGCCTTTGAGGAACGCGCTGCTAAGCCAAGTGGGATCAAAGTAGCCCAGCGAGCAAGGCATCGAAGTCGAACGCGAACGACGTGTCGATGATCTTTGTGGTGTCGCTGATCATGTCTTTGCTGAGGCCGGTGAGAACTCCGTTGATCCTGTCGATACCGATGCCTCCGTTGAGCTTGTCGTTGCCATCGTCGCCTAGTGGTTGGACAACTTGGTTTTGACAGGGCGGTTGGTTTCTGGGAGACATCGCTGTTGACGGATTGTGAGTCTCATCTAGGAGCGAGTCATGGGCAAGGATGCCAAGTTTGTGGTTCGGTTGTCAGTGTCCGAGCGTTTGAGTTTGGAGAAACGGCTTTCTCAGGCGCGAGCGGCCAAGGCCAAATTGTTGCGAGCACGGATGTTGCTCAAGGCCGATGCCGACGGTCCCGCGTGGAGCGATCCGGCGATCGCGGAAGCGTTTGACGTGAGCCTTTCGACGGTGCATCGGTTGCG
>SYJG01000452.1 GCA_005798445.1 Planctomyces sp. | reverse complement strand
CGAACCTGCGACACCATTCCGCGACGAACATTCTCCACCGACTTTTTGAACCATCTCCATTGCCCTTGAAAGAATCTCCTTCTACCACTGACTACCGTTGACTGACACGCGGGTGACTACCTTTGACTGACACTTGGCCATTTATTGCCTGTTCGGCTGGTGGTCCTACGGCATTTGGCTCTGCCTTCTCTTCGCGAAGGACGTCGGGCATCTCGCGACGCTGCTGATGCTGAGCTACTCACGCACACCCGGCCGCGATCTGCTGATCAGCGCGGTGCTCCCCTTCTACCCGCTGTATCAAGCCTTCCTGAAAACCGCCGATGCCGTCGCGATCATCGAGGAACTTCTCTTCCGCCGCTCGAAGCAAGACAACTTCGTCCCGGCCAAAGTCCGCGACGTCACCTGGCACTGGTGAGCACGAACGTAGCTGCCTCGCTCCCGCGAGGCAGAGTTAAGTCTCGCTGGCATCAACGAAGTCTGAACAGTGCCACGGATGGGTGAGGTTCTGGAGTAGGCTCCGCCTCGCGGGAGCGAGGCGGCTACGTTCGCATCCTCCGACGTGTTCGACGGCCGCTTCCTCCGCTAGTCTGTTGGCGAACGATTTGACAACCTCGGTGGATGCGACCATGACCCTCGCAAACTCTTTGAGTTCCTTCACGCCGATCGCTCGTCGGCATTTCTTCCGAGACTGCGGCGTCGGTGTCGGCAAGATGGCGCTCGGCGGATTGCTGGCCAGCGCGATGACTCGCAGAGCTGTGGCTGCGGAAGCGAACCCACTCGCGCCGCGCAAGCCGCACTTCACCGGCAAGGCCAAGGCGGTGATTCATCTCTTCATGGCCGGCGCGCCGAGCCAACTCGACCTGTTCGACAACAAACCGAAGCTCGCCGAATACGAGGGCAAGCCGATCCCTCCCGAAGTCGTCGGCAATCAGCGGTACGCCTTCATTCGGCCCGACTCGAACTGTCTCGGACCGCGATTCAAGTTCGCGAAGCACGGCCAGAGCGGAACCGAGCTCTCCGAAGTGCTGCCGCATCTCGCGAACATCGTGGACGACATCTGCCTCGTGAAGTCGGTACGCACCGATCAGTTCAATCACGCTCCGGCGCAGATTTTCTTCAACACCGGCTTCTCGCAACCCGGCCGTCCAAGCCTCGGTTCGTGGGCGCTGTACGGCCTCGGTGCCGAGACCAGCGACCTGCCCGCCTTCGTCGTGATGTCCACCGGAGCCGGGATCAGCGGCGGCGCGGCCAACTGGTCGAGCGGCTTCCTGCCGACCGTCTACACCGGCGTTCGCCTCCGCAATCAAGGGGATCCGATTCTGAACGTGTCGAGTCCGCCGGGTGTCGATGCCAAATTGCAGCGAGATTCGCTCGATCTGATCGGCTCGCTGAATCGTGCGCGGCTGGAGAAAGAAGGCGATCCCGAAATCGCGACGCGCATCGCGTCCTACGAGATGGCGTTCCGCCTGCAAACGTCTGCTCCCGAACTGATGGACCTCAAATCCGAATCGGAAGCGACGCTGAAAATGTACGGCTGCGATCCGGCTCAGCCGTCGTTTGCTCGCGCGTGCTTGCTGGCTCGGCGGATGATCGAACGCGGCGTCCGCTTCGTGAATCTCTACAACGAAGGCTGGGACGCGCATTCGGACGTCGCTGGCAACTTGAAGAACAACTGCGGCAAGACCGATCAAGCCGCCGCCGCGCTCGTCACCGATCTCAAGCAGCGCGGGTTGCTCAACGAGACGCTGGTGATCTGGGGCGGCGAGTTCGGTCGCACGCCGATGGTCGAAACGAATCCCGCTCTTGGCCGCAGTCTCGGCCGAGACCACCACCCGCAGGCCTACACGATGTGGCTTGCCGGCGGAGGCATCAAGCCCGGCCTGACCTACGGAGCCACCGACGAACTCGGATTCCACATCACCGAGAACCCGGTCCACGTCCACGACCTGCAAGCCACGATCTTGCACCTGCTGGGCCTGGACCACGAACGCCTCACCTTCCACCACGCCGGTCGCGATTTCCGTCTGACCGACGTGCATGGGAATGTGGTCCATGACATCCTGGCGTAACTGCCGGGATCGTCGTCCGCTGTGAACTTGAGAATCCGGTCATTGCTCTAGGCGGCGTTGCGAGCGAAGATGTTTGCCAACACTTCCCGCGATCGAACCGGTTGGTTTTCCTCATGACCTACGACCAATTGCCAGACGAATGGAAAGAGTGGGTGGACCTCACGCCGCTGGAACGCTTCCGTCGCAGCGAGGAGTTGTTTGCTCAATACCTGGCAATGGGAGGCAGCCTTGATCCCGACCCCGATCCGACAAGTCCTTTCGACGATCCAGAAGCATCAAGTTCAGGCCCTGCTTATGGGCGGGCAGGCCTGCGTGTTCTACGGCGCAGCGCAATTTAGCAAGGACATCGACTTCGTCCTGCTGGACGATGCGGACAACTATCAGCGGCTTCACGCGGCGCTGGCCGAACTGCAAGCGGAACGGATCGCCGTCCCCCGTTTCGATTCGGACTTATTGGCGCGCGGTCATGCCGTTCATTTCCGGTGCAGCGCCGCAGGTGTCGAAGGCTTGCGTGTGGACGTGATGACGCGGCTTCGCGACCTTGCGGACTTCGCGACTCTGTGGAGCCGCCGCACGACTTTGGATGACGCGGACGGCACGACCTACGAGATCATGTCTGTTGCCGATCTCGTGCAAGCCAAGAAGACGCAGCGAGAAAAAGATTGGCCGATGATCACTGCGCTCGTGGAGAATCACTACCACTCGCTTCACGATCAGCCCTCACTGGAACGTATCGAGTTCTGGCTGAAAGAAATGCGAGTCCCCGAACGCCTCACGGAACTCTGCCGACGCTTCCCTGTCGAAGCCACCACACTGCAAGCTCGGCGTCCGTTGTTGAGGATCGCTCAGGCCGGCAACCTCGACGAATTGCGAGCCGCTCTCGACGCCGAAGTCCGCGCCGAACAAGCCAAAGACCGAGCCTATTGGGAACCGCTCCGCAAGGAACTCGAACAGTTCCGATTCGCGGAGCGGACACAGAGGTAGAATTCAAGACAAGAGAGGCGCTCTCCGCCCGACGAGGATGAGCGAACGTTTATTGCCCAACTGCCAGAATGGTATTACCATCCCCCACTATGACAACGATTTCGCTCAAAGTCCCCGATCATCTGGATCAATTGCTGGCGTCCGAGTCTCGTCGGCGACAAGTCAGCAAGTCGGCGTTGATTCGCGATTGCGTTGAGCAGACGCTGGCTGGCAAGCGTTCCAAAAGCCGCTCGGTGAGTTGCGCCGATTTGGTGCGCGATCTCATCGGGTCCCAACCTGGCCCAGCCGACGCCTCGACCAACTCGCAACACCTCGAAGAGGCGATCCAAAAGGATTTCCAGCGTGTCCAACGCCGAAAAAACTCTCGTCGATAGCGGCCCGTTGGTCGCGCTGCTCGTCCGGCGAGACCAGCATCACGACTGGGCGGTGCAGCAGTTTGAGCGACTCACGGCCCCGCTGTTGACGTGCGAAGCCGTGCTGTCCGAAACACAATTCCTCGTCCACCGATTCGGAGGCAACCCATTGGTTGTGTTGGACATGGTGGCTCGCGGGGCGTTGAACGTCGCTTTTCAGGTCGAAGACGAAATCGACCGGCTGCAAGAGTTACAATCGACCTACCGTAACCTTCCCATGTCGCTCGCGGACGCCTGCTTGGTCCGCATGAGCGAACTGCATTCGCGCTGCCGAGTCTTCACCACCGATTCCGACTTCCGAACCTACCGCCGCAACGGCCGACAGGTAATCCCGATGTTGTTGCCCGACGAAAACGGATAGTCACATTTCTGGTAAAGAGAATTGGAAGGCAATTCGTAATGACCCCTCATCAATCGCGATTCGCGTCTGTCACACGACGTCAGTTGTTCGGATCAACCGCGACCGGACTCGGAACGGCGGCATTGGCCTCGCTTCTCTCAAAAGATGGTCTCGCTGCCGAGGCTTCGACATCAAAGCCCAAGCAATTCGGTGGACTGCCGGACTTGCCGCATCATCCGCCAAAGGTGAAGAACGTCATTTACCTGTTGCAGAACGGTGCTCCGCCGCACGTTGACACGTTTGATTACAAGCCGCAGATGGAGAAGTTTCGCGGGCAGGAGTTGCCGGAGTCGGTTCACAAGAATCAGCGGCTGAGCACGATGACTCAGGGGCAGAAGAGCAAGGCAGTGCTGCCGTCGATTGTGCCGTTCCGACAGCATGGCGAGTGTGGTCGCTGGCTGAGCGATTTTCTGCCGTACACGGCGACGATCGCGGACGAGGCGACGTTCATCAAGTCGATGCACACGACGCAGGTGAATCACGCTCCAGCGATCACGTTCTTTCTGACCGGCAACGAACTCCCCGGCCGGCCCAGCATGGGAGCGTGGGCGACCTACGGACTGGGCAGCGAGAGCGATGAACTCCCCGGCTTCGTGGTGATGACGTCGCGCGACAAAGAGGCAACCTGCGGACAAATCTTCTACGACTTCTATTGGGGCAGCGGCTTCCTGCCGTCGAAGTATCAGGGCGTCAAATTCCGAGGCAGCGGCGAGCCGGTGTTGTATCTCTCGAACCCAGACGGCATGAGCCGCGAGGTGCGACGGGGTTTGCTCGACGATCTGCGAGTGCTCAACGAGGCGAAGTTTGCAGAGGTCGGCGACCCGGAGATCGTCACGCGGATCGCTCAGTACGAGATGGCGTACAAGATGCAGGCCAGCGTCCCGGAGCTGACCGATTTCTCGACCGAGCCGAAGCATGTGCTGGAGAGCTACGGCCCGGAGGTCACTCGGCAGGGCTCGTTCGCGTACAACTGCCTGATGGCTCGGCGGCTGGTCGAGCGGGGCGTGCGATTCGTGCAATGCTTCCACGCCGGCTGGGACCATCACCGCAATCTCTCGACGCAGTTTGAAATCCAATGCCGCGACACCGACCAGCCGAGCGCCGCGCTGGTCAAAGACCTCAAGCAGCGCGGGTTGCTCGACGACACGCTGGTCATCTGGGGCGGCGAGTTCGGCCGCACTCCGTTCTGCCAGGGCGACATCAACGACAAGAAAACGCTCGGCCGAGACCATCACCCCTACGTCTTCACCATCTGGATGGCCGGCGGCGGTGTGAAACGCGGCTTCTCGTTCGGTGAGTCCGACGACTTCGCCTACAACCCGGCCAAAGACCCCGTCCACGTCCACGACTTCCAAGCGACCGTGCTGCACCTGCTGGGCATCGACCACGAACGCCTGACCTACAAATTCCAAGGCCGCTATTTCCGTCTGACTGACGTGCATGGAAGAGTCGTCAACGAGATTCTGGCGTGACCGGGGCGCTTACCTCATTGCTTGGACCGTCGGGATGAAGGCGATGAGGCGTTGGCATTCGTGATGGAGTTGCTTGAGCAGGCCAGCGGTTTGACTCCGGACAGCGCCAGAGGCAGTGGATTCCAGCGTGGCGCAAATCTCAACCAGATGTCGGGCAGCCAGGATGCCGGCGACACCTTTGAGCGCGTGGGCTTTGGAAGCGATGCCGGTGTAGTTGCCTTCCGCCAGCGCGGTGTCAACTTCTTCGAGACGCGATTGCGTCGTCTTGGCGAATTCGTCGAGCAGCAGGAGAGCAAAGTCCACGTTGTTCAGGCATTGTTCGAGAAGCTGATCGCGATTGATCGGTGGCGCGAGCAACAAATCTTGGAGATCGCTCACGGGCAATTCGTACGTGGCGGGGGGCGGATGGATCGTGCGTTCGGTTGGGATTGTCGTGATGGCAGTCATGAGACCTCGATTCCGGATTTGAAGTGGGTCAGGGATTCAAATGTCGTCTTTCGCCGTTCTTTACGACGTTGATTGTGCGGAACAGGCTGCGAGGTGACTCGCGAGCATCGTCTGCAACTGGGCGGCCTCGATCGGCTTGGTGAGGTAGTCGTCCATGCCGGCGTCGAGGCAGTGTTCGCGGTCCCCTTTGAGGGCGTTGGCGGTCAGGGCGATGATTTTGTGATGGCCCGCAAGCTGGCCGGTCGATTCGCGGCGACGGATTTCTCGCGACGCGGTGAAGCCGTCCATTTCTGGCATTTGGCAGTCCATCAAGATCAGGTCGTATTCACGCTGTTGAATCGCGGTCAGCGCCTCGTCGCCGTTGGACACCACGTCGCAGGTACAGCCGCAGTGCTTAAGCAGCTCGGTGACATACATCTGATTGATGTGGTTGTCCTCGGCGACCAACACATGACCGGAGATTGTCGGCGCGGGAAGAGAGGGCTTGGTTTCGGTACGAGACTGCGAGGTTGTCCCGGATGTCGCCGCGTCGGTCGTGTTGATCGAGAGCGTGGTGCTCAGGCAGTCGTGCAATGCGCTGGGGCGGACGGGATCGCGCAGAAGGCGGCGCATGCCGAGTTTTTCCAGCAGTTGCCGATCCTGCTCATTGTTGATCGAGCCGATGCCGATGACCGGCAGGCGGTGACTTTGAGCCAATGTTTGGACCAGTTCACGCCGCGAACCGGCGTCGGTGGGGAGTTCGACTAACGCGATCTGCCACGGAGTTCCCGCCCCCTTCGCGCGAGCCACGCTGACGATCGCATCGCGGTACGACGGGACTGACTCACAGACGCCCAGGCGTGGAGGCAGTCGCGAATCTGGGTACGGTCGTGATCGTCGCTGGTGACGAACAACACGCGAGCACCTTCGAGGCAATCGACCGGCTCGGACGAATTGGCGATGAGCGGCGTGTTCAGCGGCACCTCGAACCAGAACGTGGAACCTTGGCCGACCTGACTGTCGATGCCGATTGTGCACTGCATCAGCTCGACGAGTTGCTTGCAGATCGCCAATCCCAAGCCAGTGCCGCCGAAGTTGCGCGTCGTTGAGTTATCCACTTGCGTGAACGGACAGAACAAGCGGTCGATGCGAGCGGCGGGAATGCCAATCCCCTGATCGCTGACCTCGAATCGCACTCGCAGTTGCTGAGCCTCGCGGCAGACACATTCGGCGGTGATACGGATTTCGCCGGTCGCCGTGAACTTGATCGCATTGCCAATCAGGTTGACCAGGATTTGGCGCAGGCGATGCCCGTCGCATCTCGCCGTCCGGCTGACAGCCGCTTCGATGTGGACGGTCAGTCGCAGCCCTTTCTGGTTGGCTCCGGGACAGAGAGCATCGACGACGTCGTACACCAGCGATTCGATCGAGTAATCCTGCAAGTCCAATTCGAGCTTGCCAGATTCAATTTTGGAGAGGTCGAGCACATCGTTGATCAGTTGCAGCAGCAGCAGCAGCTTGCCGCTGGAGTGACTGGCTTCGACGAACCCGCGCTGCTTGGCAGTCAGTTCCGTGTGGAGCAGCAGTTCGTTCATTCCCAGCACTCCGTTGAGCGGCGTGCGCAGCTCGTGGCTCATCGTGGCGAGGAATCCGCTCTTCGCGCGGTTGGCGGATTCGGCCGCCTCTTTGGCTTTGACCAGGCGCTGTTCGCTGTCGAGCAGGAGGATCGTGCGCTGCTCCACACGCCGTTCGAGTTCGGAGTTCATTTGCCGGATCGTTGTGGCCGCCTCTTTAGCAGCGGTGAGGTTGAGTCGCGAGGCACCAATCGCTTGGTTGAGCGCGGTTCCCATCCGGGCGATCTCGTCGTGTCCCTGCGTCTGCCGACGTTGGGACAGATCGCCTGCGGCAACGGCTTCCAACACGCGCACGGTCTCATCCAGACGAGACGCGATGCCCCGGCCAAGTAGTTCGCTACTGAGAACGATCAGGATGGCCAAGACCAATCCCGAACCGACCAACAATGTTGTCCGATATGTGATCACGCGGCGTGCGGCCTGCTCGTCAGCCACAACCCGTGTCCGGGCCATTTCGACGACTTTGACGATGCCGTCGCGATGCTGCTTGAACTCGTCGAGGAGGACGCCTCGTGTCAGTTCCGCCGCTTGAGCTTGCTGATCGCTATGAAGCAGCGGAAACAAGTCGCGGCGAACGGTGGTAAAGAATCGCTGAGCGGGAGCATACGATTCGACGACCATCATCTCCTTGAGCGGGCCTTCTGGGAGCGTGGCCACCCAGAACGAGTGTCGTTCCCTGTACTCTCTTTCGACCTGATCAAATCTCAGCAAGAGCTGCGACAGCTCGGCCGGATCGGTGGCACCCTCCATCCGCAGCACCGGTTGAGAAGCCTCGATGATGAATGCGGGCGGCGGCAAAACGTCGGCGATCAAATCTTTCCCTTGAATGATCTGGTCGTAGTGCGGCCCGTTGATCTTGGTGGTTGTCAGCGTGTCGTAAGCCAGGAAGGTGACCGACGAAAAGCCTCCCAAAAACAGGATTGTCAATAATCGTAACCGCTGACGGATGCTCAACCGAGAAGTCAGCGAATTGAATCGGGCAAGCATCGATGAAACATCCTGTTCCTGAAGTTCGAGACGAGCACTTCCTGACTTCGGAAAGGTATCCCGCAGAACTGCTGGTAAATTGGGTTCGGGATTCGGCTGAAGCTGGGGTGACGCAAAGTTGGTATTGGCGGAGTTTTGTGTAGGGCCGAAAACCGGCGTGTTTTGTTTTGTTGCATTGCCCCAACGGGGCAAGACTCGAAAGCCCAGGGCGCAGCCCTGGGTGGCGGAACGACGAACATCGGTAAGCCCCAACGGGGCGCGACTCCACTGGATCGCGAGGGTTCGTTCCCCAGGGCTGCGCCCTGGGCTTTCGAGTTGCGACCCGTTGGGCCGGAATGCAAGAAAAGAGGGGCGTCACGGATTGAAATCCAGGAGGTCATCGGCTGGCGTCTTGCCCGCCTCGCTCCTGATGTCCGATCCGTCATGGTCGGAAGTTTTGAGAATGGTCATCGGCCAGCATCTTGCTCGCCGAGCGACCGACCGCGATCCAACGTCCTTGTTTCGCCCCCTTTTCCGCTCTTCTGAAATTCCGTATCCACCGTAACCACGCCGCAATCGTCGACTCCGACCATCATGCTGGTGGCCCGCTCGCGCCGAGCCAAACACAACAACCAAACGGCCAACTGGTGAGACAGCGCCGCACTGCCGTGGTGTTGCCAGTACAACGAGACCGCTTGATCCATCGCGTCTTCGTAATCCTCAACGGCCAGCGAATGGCCGAAGAGTCGTCGATGTGTCTTGGGGAATCCTCGAACAACGTCCGTTTCGTTCGGCCGATTCATCATGATTGGTTGGCCCCGCGAGTTTGAAAGAGTGAGCTGATCGCGCGGCGTGAAGACCTTGGACTCAACTTGTGAAGGCGTATCCCGGCACAACCACTACGATGACATCCGGTGAATCCCGAATCCTCGCCTCGATATCCCTGAGTCGTGCAAGGCATTGGGACTGCGTCCCGCCTGCCGAGCGTGTTCCGGATCGTTCAATGATGCCGATTAGGCCGGGATTGCGGCCGGGTGGCACGCCCTGAGTCATCGAAGGGCGTGGCCAATCCAATAGCCACGCCCTTCGCAAAGCCTCAGGGCGTGCCACCCGGTTTGTGCCACCCGATCACGCTGTCACATCACAACTCAAATCGTGTTGGCAACGTGCGATCCATTTCGATCAACACAGGACTCAGACCTGCGTACCAACGAGCACTGGACCATTCCCAATCCGTTGCACAATCGACCTAGTGACGTCGCACCGAATTCGCATGAATGTAGTCAATCATCGAATGGACTGTTTCAATCGCGATGGCGGTTCGGTCATAGCCACGCCTGGTTGCCAAAACCTTCGACGCTCGCGTTGCCCCTCGCGAACCGTGATTTTCGGGAGCCATTCCGGCGCGTTCTCTTTCAAATAGGCAATGGCTTTTCGCGCGACCGGCTCTTTGATGGCCGAGCGAATAAGGCCAACCGTTGCTTCCTTCGCTCGAGGATAAACCAAAACGTGGACGTGTTCGGGCATGATGACATAGGCCCAAAGATCAAACGGCAATTCTCGACGAGCCTCCGCAAGAGCATCGACGAACCACTGCCGAGTTCGATCGCGACTGAGGAATTGATATCGGTGATAACAAGAGAACGTCAGCTCGTAGGCATGCCCTAATTCGACGACTGTTGGCGAACGCCGCACCTTGCGAAAAAACGGTTTGCCAGTCGCTGTGTCTCGCATTCGCATGGCCACTCCCATGACAGTGGTTTGAGAGTCTTGACGAACAGCGTAACGAGAGACGTCAGAGCCAAGAAAGTACGAAGAGGGTGGCACGCCCTGAGTCATCGAAGGGCGTGGGCGATCCGATAGCCACGCCCTTCGCAAAGCCTCAGGGCGTGCCACCCTCCGGTTTCACGACTCGGGCGAGATCATCCCGGTGCGCAGGGCGTACTTCACCAGGCCAGCGTTGTCGTGAATGTCGAGTCGGTCCATCAGCATTGTGCGGTGAGGTTCGATCGTCTTGACTCTCAAGTGCAGCAGTCGGGCGATTTCTTTGAGCGCTTTGCCTTCGGCGATCAACTGCAGAATCTCGCGTTGCCGAGGGGTGAGCACTTCGGTGGCGGAGGTTTCCGGCTTCAGACGCTGCATGTAGGTTTCGACAACCTGTTTCGACACGGCCGCCGTCAGAAATGTCTGCCCGTTGAGAACGGCTTTGATCGCGAGATCGAGTTCCGATGCCAACGTGTCTTTCAGCAGATAGCCAGTCGCTCCGGCCTTCAACGCTTGCCAGACATCTCTTCGGACGCGTGCATCGAGAGCATGATCACTCGGACGTTTGGGAATTCCTTCGCGACACGCTTGGTCACTTCCAGGCCGTTCATTTCCGGCATCGTGATGTCACACAGCAGCAGGTCTGGTCGGAGTTGCTCGACCAGCGCCAGCGTCTCGCGACCGTTGGACGCTTCGCCGATAACCTCGATCCCGCCCAGCGAGGCCAGCATGGTGGCAATCCCGGTGCGCACGACCGCGTGATCATCGGCGAGGAGGACTTTGATATTGGGCATGATGGTGTCCTTAGGCGGTGTCTGTACTCCGAAGGAGTTACGTCACATAGCCCAGGGTTGCGAGCGGAGCGAGCTACCCTGGGATTGTTTGGCATTCTCGAATCTACCCTGAAAGGGTTGCGTCATTCGCGAGTATCGGATGACGCAACCCCGTTGGGGTAGGACTTCCGTGTATCTCCGTAACCCAGGGTAGCCGCGAAGCGCGGCAACCCTGGGCTATGTGACGCAACTCCTTCGGAGTAATCGCACATTGCTTCGATTGCGAACTGGAATCTACTGTCATTCGTGAGTCATCTGTCATTGGGTATTTCCTCATTCGTCATTGTTGTCCCGCTTCAGCGGGAATCTCGCGTGGATCGTTGTCCCGGTGGCGGTATTGGATTCGATGTCGATCAGGCCGCCGACGAGTTCGGCACGTTCGCGCATGCCGAGCAGGCCGAGGCTTGCGCCGCGGGTGGCTTGGTCGGTGGCGGCGGTGACGTCGAAGCCGATGCCGTCGTCGTGGACTTGTAGGTCGATGGCCGTGTCGTATTGGCGGACTTCCACTCGGACGTGGCGGGCCTGAGCGTGGCGAGTGATGTTCGTCAGGCTCTCTTGAGCCACTCGGAAACAAGTGATGGCGACTTCCGGCGAGGCGATGATCTCCGGAGGTTCGGCGAGGAAATGCGGGGTAAACTCGGATCGGTGCACTTGCCGGTCCAGGCACCAGCGCAAGGCCGGAGCCAGGCCGATGTCGTCCAGCATCGACGGTCGCAGATCGAGCGCGAGACTGCGGACTTGTTGCAACGCGCGTTCGGCGATCGACAACGTGTCGTGGACCGAATCGGTATCCGTGACCGATGACGTTTCCATCGACTTGAGGTTCAGCTTAATGCTCGTCAGCTCTTGTCCGATTTCGTCGTGCAGTTCGCGGGCGAGATGCCGGCGTTCCGATTCCTGAGTGGCGATCAACTGGCGTGACAGAGTTTCCAGCCGCTCGCGGCTGACGCGTAATTCTTCCTCGTTGAGTTTGCGATCGGTGATGTCGGTCAGGGCGGTCAGGATGCAGTCCTCGCCGTCGAGCGTCAGGCGTTCGAGCGATCTCAGCGAGTGGCCAATGCTGCCGTCTTCGCGGCGGAAGCCAACTTCCCAATCGCGCACGGATCCGTTGTCCGCGAGCACTTGCACGAGCCTCGCGCGGTCTTGCGGGGCGAGCCAGTGAGTCACATCGAGCGACGAGCGGCCCAGCAGTTCCTCGCGCGTGTGCCCCGTGATCTTGGCGAACGACTCATTCAAATCGAGAAAGACTCCGTCCGCAAACCGTGTGATGCACTTGCCGACCGGGCTGGCGTGAAAGATCGTGGAGAATCGCCGGTGGCTCTCGTGGAGTTGAGCCTCGGCTTGATGACGCTCGGTGAGATCCCGCACGCAGGACAGCACGACCGGCTGGCCATTCAGCGTGAGCGTTTGCGTGGCAATCTCGACGGGGAATTCGCTGCCGTCTTTTCGGCAGTGACGCCATTCAAACTGGCCGCCTTGTTTCAGTGCCGCTTGGACACGCGCGGCCGATTGGTCCCGCAGATCGGGGGCGGCCAGCTCACGAACCGAGAGCTGCAACAACTCGTCGCGGCTGTACCCGTAACGAGTGAAGGCCGTCCGGTTGGCGTCGAGGAAGCGGCCCGTGGCATCGACGATGAACAGCGCATCCGGGCTGAAGTCGAACAGTTGCCGATGCCGCTCGTCGCGTTCCCGCAGCGCCGCCTCCGCCTGTTTGCGTTCGGTGATGTCCCAGTTCGTACCGAGCATCCGCAGGGCCGTTCCGTTGCTTGCCCGCTGCACCACGCCGTGCGCCTCAAGGTGACGCACTTCGCCATTCGGCCACACGACGCGAAATTCCGTGTGATAGTCTCGGGTGCCGGCCAGGGCAGCGAGGGTTTCGGCGGCAGCCCGGTCGCGGTCTTCGGGATGGACGCCCGCTTTCCAAGCCTCGTAAGCGCCGCCGAAGTCCTACGGACGAATTCCATACAACTCGTACATGGTGGCGTCCCAGTCCAACTTGTTCGCCACCACGTCCCAATCCCAGATGCCGATGTGTGCCGAATCCGTGGCCAGCGCGAGTCGTTGCTGGCTTTCGACCAGGCTTGCTTCCGCTCGTTTGCGATCGGTGATGTCGGTGATGAATCCCTCCAGGGCCACCAGCGTGTCGCCATCAAAGACTCCCGCTCCTCGTTCCCACGCCCACTTCTCTTCTCCTGTCGCGGTTCGAACCCGGTATTCGAGCACATACGGACGCCGGGCCTCGATCGCCGCTTGCGTTTCCTGCCAGACGCGGTCCCAATCCGCCGGTTCGATAATCGAAACCGATGTCCGCTTCCCGCTCGTGAAATCTTCGGCGGGATAGCCGAACAGACTCAGTTGTTGTTCTCGCTCTCGAAGTGCCGCCTCTGCCCGTGTGCGTTCGGTGATGTCGACGCCCGAGGCAATCAGGTGCGTGACGCGCCCGGTCTCGTCCTTGAGCGGAGCGAGCCAGAGCGTGATCACGACAAATTGCCCGACGGCCGTCGGCAGTTCGACGTCGTAACGGACGGTTTCGCCGGCAGCCGCGCGCTGCAAGGCTGCGCGGAGTTCAGCTTGCTGCACGGGAATCGAACTCCACGGCGGCAGATCCGCGAACGGACGTCCAATCGCCCCCCCAACTCGACTCCGAACAACTCCGCCGGCAACCGGTTGCCATCCTGGAGCGTACCGTCCGGAGCCAGCACGCCGACCATGGCCGGCAGCGTGTCGAGCACGCGGCGCAGATGCCGTTCCGAGTCGCGTAGCGCCTGTTCCGTCCGCTGCTGGTCTTCCAGGACGCCCAGCATCGCGCGGCGGGAGTGATCGGCGATTTGCAGCAGCCGGCGGGTCTCAGCTTCGCTCTGTGTGAGCTTTTCCAAATGCTCGCGGTTTTGAGATTCCAGCCGCCGCCGCTCGTCAACTTCGCATTGCAGTTCGGCAGTGCGGGCCGCGACTTTCTCTTCCAGCGTGGCGTTGAGCGACTCGAGTTGGGCGTGCAGCCCGCGGGTCTGCTGGCCGACGCGAAAGTTGTACAGGGCGTGGTCGATGGCATGCGGCAGTTGCGAGAGATCGTCCTCGCGTTTGACGAGGTAGTCGGAGGCTCCGAGCCGCAACAGGGCCACGGCGGTTGCTTCGTCGCCGCGCCTCGTGATGACGATGAACGGCAATTCGATGCCGCGGTGCCGGATTTCGCGGACGAATTCCAGCGCACTCATGTCGGACACGCGCAGGTCCGTGAGCAACAGGTCGAACGGCTGTCCGGACGCGAGCAGGTCCAACGCCTCGCGAGAACTGGGGACCGAGCACAACTGCAAGTGCGGCGCGGCGGACGCGAAATGGCGAGCGGTCAGATCCACGTCCATCGGGTTGGGCTCGACGTGCAGAATCCGCTGCACGCGATCCCGCGCGTTGCCGTCCACTCGCCGGCGATTGCGGTGCTGCATGACCACGTTCCGCAGGGCCGCGGGCAATCCGGTCAGATAGTCGCCGACTTTCGGCACATAATCGACCGCGCCGGCTCGCAGGGCACGGACCACCGTCTCGTCGTCGCCGACACCGGTGATCATGACGACCGGCAGGCGCTGGCCGTCGGTGCGGAGCCGGGCCAGCACGTCGAGCCCGTCGGCGTCGGGCAAATGGTTGTCGAGCAGCAGCACGTCAAACGACTCGGCCGCCAGCCGCTCGAAGCAGTGCGCCTCGGTTTCCACGATTTCGAGCACGAAGTCGGGGGCGTCGAGTGCGAAGTGCGAACGCAGCAAGTCGGCGTCTTGCGGGTTGTCTTCGGCGTAGAGCAGGCGCAGGGGCGTTTTCATCGGATCTTTCAAGGTGTTGCGAACGGAGCCTGGTTGGTGAGCACCCAATACACCTGGATGTTCTTTACCACGGCGCTGAACGAGCCGAAATCCACCGGCTTGACGATGTAGGAGTTGGCCCCGAGCTGATAGGCCGTGTCGATATCGGAGTTTTCGTGCGAGGTGGTGAGGACGATGAACGGCACCTGTTTCCACACCGGATGTTGGCGGGCGTGGCGGAGCACATCGACGCCGTCGACCTTCGGCAGCCGCAGGTCCAGCAGCACGAGCAGCGGCAGTTGCGGGTCGTTCGGGCTGGTGTGGGCGTCGATGAATTGAATCGCCTCCTCGCCGTCGCGACAGGTCAGGATGGGATTGGTTACGGAGTGTTCCTGGAACGCTTGCAAACAGAAATCCAGGTCCATGTCGTTGTCCTCGACGATGAGGATCGGACGCAGCGGGGAATGGGGGTTGGGAACAAGCATGTCGGAATCCTTAGGGTCTTACGTTGTCAGTTCTGCGCGCCGTGTGCGTATGTTTTGGCGAGCCGGGGGGCGTCAGCCCCCGGACCGGCCGGGGGCTGCCGCCCCCCGGCTCGCCTGTTGTTGGGAGTCAGGCTTCGTCGCGGCAATCTCCAGGAAAAAAGTCGCGCCCTGGCCTGGCGCGGATTCCGCCCGGATCGTGCCGCCGAGCTTTTCCACCAACTTCTTCACGATCGCCAGACCCGCGCCCGTGCCTTCGAATTCGTTCGCCCGCACCAGCCGGTTGAACAAGCCGAAAATCCGGTCGTAGTATTTCATGTCGAAGCCGATCCCGTTGTCGGCCACTGTCACGCGGCAGATGCCCGCGAGTTCGGCGGCGCTCACCGACAAACGCGGCGGGCTGGACTTGCGGCTGTACTTGAGTGCGTTGTCGATCAGG
>SYJG01000451.1 GCA_005798445.1 Planctomyces sp. | reverse complement strand
GGCGTCGGCATGGACGTGGTCAAAACCAATGTCGAGAAGATCGGCGGCACGCTCGACATTCATTCGGTCGCGGGCCAGGGGACGACGCTGCGGATCAAGATTCCGCTGACGCTGGCCATCGTGCCGGCGCTGACCGTGATCTGCCAGGAGGATCGCTTCTGCATTCCGCAGGTCAGCCTGCTGGAATTGCTGCGACTGGAAGGGGACCGCGTGCGCAGCGGCATTGAGCTGATTCACAGCGTTCCCGTCTATCGGTTGCGCGGGCAGTTGCTGCCTCTGCTGTACTTGGACGAACAACTAGGCCTGCGATCAAGGCGGACGAACGAAGAACGCCGCGCGGCCGACTGCGTGAGCATCGTCGTGTTGCAAGCGGAAGGTCGTTCGTTCGGCCTGGTGGTCGATTCGGTCATCGACACGCAAGAAATCGTGGTCAAGCCGCTGGGACCGCACCTCAAGGGGATTCCCGCCTACGCCGGCGCGACCATCATGGGGGACGGTTCCGTGTCGTTGATCCTGGACGTGTTCGGCTTGGCCCAGACGGGCGGAGTGTTGAACGAGCAGAGCCGGAATTCCCAGTCCGACGAGTCCAGCACGGCTGGCTCGAGCAATCAGCAGAAAAAGTGGCTGGTCGTCGATCCGGGGGATGGCGGTCGCGCGGCGATCTCGCTGGCCGAGGTCGCGCGTCTGGAAGAAATCAAGCCACAGAACGTCGAGCGAAACGGTGCGGATGAAGTCGTACAGTATCGCGGAAAAATCATGCCGCTGCTGCGACTCTGTTCGTCTTGGTCCGCGTCCAGCCAAAACTCCGAGGCGGACGATTCCGGCGCGTCGCAGTCGTTTCCCGTGGTCGTCTATCAGAAACAAGGACGTCCGGTCGGCATCGTCGTCGGACAGATCTTGGACATTGTCGAACACACGCTGGAAGCCGACCCCGGCGAGTCATCGGAAACCGAATCCCAAATCATCAGCGGCCGAGTCACTCGCGTCATCGACCTGGGTGCGCTGGTCGGTGCGGCCGTGTGACCATTTGGAGTGCTCCGGCCCGACGGAGCTTTCCAAAATTTGAAATCTCAAATCTCAAATTTCAAAAAATGGGAAAGCTGCGTCGGGCCGCAGCACTCCAAAAATGGTAAACCTCATGAGTACTCAATCGCTTTGCACGTTTCGCGTGGACCAGTTGCATCTGGGCGTGGATGTGTTGCAGGTCCAGGAGGTCATCCGCCCGCAGGCGATGACGCGCACGCCGTTGGCCGACGCCACGGTGCGCGGGCTGATGAATTTGCGAGGCCAGATCGTCACCGCGTTCGACTTGCGGCGGCGTTTGGGTCTGCCCGATCGGACGGATGACGCGCCGCCGATGAATGTGGTGGTGCGCACGCCGGACGGCCCCGTCAGCCTGCTGGTCGATGAGATCGGCGACGTGCTGGAAGTCAGTCAGGATCAGTTCGAGACGACCCCCGACACGCTGCAAGGGGTCGCCCGCGAGCTGATTCAGGGAACCTACAAAATGGACGGCCGCTTGCTGCTGCTGCTCGACATCGCTCGAACACTGCACCGCGCGGCCTGATGGATTTACCCCGAAGGGGTTGAGTCACATAGCCCAGGGTTGCTCGCGAAGCGAGCTACCCTGGGTTGCCGATGAAACGTCGGATTTACCCCGAAGGAGTTACGTCATCGAGAGAATTCGGATGACGCAACCCCTTCGGGGTAGGGCCGGACTCGACGCCGATCCCAGGGTAGCCCGCTGCGCGGGCAACCCTGGGCTATGAGACACAATCCCTTCGGGATAAGGGCCGATGCGATGCAACTCAAACTTTGAATTCGTCTCATTCCATAGAACTACTGTCATTCCAACAAGGAGCCAACTGTGTCGTTCAATCGTTTGTCCGTGGGTGCAAAGCTGTACTGTTTAATGGCGTTGTTCACGACCAGCTTCGTCGGGTACGCCGTCTGGTCGTACAACACATTGCAGACCGCCAAGGTGCATGGTCCGTACTACCAGCGCATCGTGCAGGGCAAGGACTTAATCGCCGACATCCTGCCGCCGCCAGAATACATCATTGAGGCGTATCTGTATGCGATTCAGGTGCATGACCAAGCGGAAGGGAAAGAGGACCTCGCGAAGATCGAAGCCTCGTTGAAACAACTCCAGAAGCTCAAAGCCGACTACGACACTCGGCACGAATACTGGCTGAAGGAGCTAACGGACGAGGCGTTGCGAACCGCGCTGCTGACGAACGCTCACGAGCCGGCCGTCGAATTCTTTCGGCTCGTGGAGAATGAACTGGCCCCCGCCTGCTTGTCCGGCAACACCGAGAAGGCTCACGAATTGATTCACGGGCCGGTCGTACAGGCCTACGTCGCGCATCGCGAGGCGATCGATCACGCGGTCAAGCTGAGCACCGAACGCAATGCGGCGGACGAGGCGGAAGTCGCGGCGGTCCTGCAAGCACGCACGAACTGGTCGCTGGGCTTGATCGCCGGTGTGCTCGTGGTGTCGGCGGCGTTCGGCTGGTACTCGGCGCGAGCGACCGTGCGACCGTTGCTGAATTCCGCCACCAGCCTGCAACATCTGGCCACGCATCAAATCTCCGAAACCAGCCAACGCATGCGCACGAACGCGCAGGCCACGACGCATCAAGCCACACTGGCCAGTGGGGCCGCCGAGCAGGTCAGTGCCAACGCCCATTCGCTGGCCTCCGCCGTCGAGCAGTTCGAGGCCAGCATCAAGGAGATTTCCTCCAACGCCAGCAGCGCGGCCACCGTCGCTCGCACGGCCGTCACCGCCACCGAACAAACCAACGCCAGCATCACCAAGTTGGGGGCCAGCAGCATCGAGATCGGCAACGTCATCAAGGTCATCAATTCGATCGCCGAGCAGACCAACCTGCTG
>SYJG01000450.1 GCA_005798445.1 Planctomyces sp. | reverse complement strand
GTCACCTGGGCCGAGCTAGAACGCGTCGCAAATCTTCTGAATAACCGCCCGCGCCGCTGCCTCGGCTACAGAACCCCCAACGAAGTCTTCCTCAAATAATCTGCAACCTCAAATTGCATTTGAGATGACGCAGCGCCGCTGTTTCAAAACACCTCACCCCAATCGGAGGACTTTCCATTGATCACGCTCTCTCGACAACTCGTCAAACAATTGCGCGGCGTCTTCCGACGGATGTTGCCGCGATCACCCAGCAAGCAGGACCAGACTGTGCAGTTCATCGGCGACAGCGATGGCCTGCGAGTCCGGCTGCAAACGCGCGCCGGAGCGATGGAGTACCATCACGCCGGCACCACTCACAGCGAAGCATTCGCCGTTACGCTCGATGCTCTCAGCGCGTGCGAGGGCACTCGTCCCGGTGAGCAGGTCACACTGGAAGCTGGCGGCAGCGATGTCGTGCTGCGCTGGGAGGACCGGTCGATTCCGCGATCCATCATCGTGGAACCGCAGCCCACTCTGGGTGCCGCACCGGCACTCCCTACTCAGTTTGCGTCGAATCCGCCGCGACTGTTTACCGCGTTGAAGGACGCGATGGAGACGACCGAGCAGGACGCTCGTCGGTACGCAATCAACTGCGTCCAGCTTCGTGGCCGAGATGGCGGCTTGGTCGCGACCGATGGCGGTCAGATTCTCAAGCAATCTGATTTCGATTTGCCGTGGATCGAAGACGTCCTGGTGCAACGGTCGAACGTGCTCGCCAGTCGCGATCTGCCGGCAGACCAGCCGGTCGAGATTGGCCGCACCGAGAATCATGTCGTTCTGCGCATCGGCCTGTGGACGCTCTGGCTCAACATCGAGAAGAGTGGCCGTTTCCCGAGCACGGACAACGTGATCCCGGATGCGGCCACGGCCACAACGCGATTCGTTCTGAACGAAGGTGATGCCGAGTATCTGCTCGGCGTTGTGCCGCGACTTCCCAGCGATGATGACGTCCACGACCCCGTGACGCTGGATCTCAACGGCAGAGTCGCGGTACTCGCGAAGGCAGTCGGTGATTCACCGATCACGCAAGTCGTGCTCAGCAACTCGCGACGTACTGGCGCGGAGTTGCGCTGGCAGACGAATCGGACGTTCCTCGCCCGCGCAGTGCAGTTGGGCTTTCGCGAAGTTTGCCTGCATGGTGCCGAATCACCCGTCGTCTGCCGCGATGAGCATCGTGTCTACGTCTGGGCTCTTCTCGAAGCTGACAAGGCTTTGGCTCCGACCAACAACATGGTCTCACTGACCTCTCCCGTTTCCAGCGTGGCGACGATCGCTCAGCGGCATCGCGTTTCCGCTCCGCGACGCCACCACCAACCCACAGAAAGGACACCCTCCCGTATGTCGCACAATCGCATAGCCGCCACGCTGGCCGGATCTTCGCCGGAGACGACGAACGGCACGGCTCGACCGGTGGCCGAACCCAATGAATCTGCCGACCAATCCACGAGCTTCGGATCCGTGCTGCATGAAGCAGAGGCGGTGAAGGCTTCGTTGCGTGAGGCTCACTCGCAAGTTGGCCACTTGATCGCCTCGCTGAAGCGGCATCGACGCCAGTCCAAGCTCATGAAGACCACGTTGGCGTCGATCCGGCAACTTCAGGCACTCGATGTGTGAGCCGGCTCGCCGAGGATTGCTACTCGGCAAATGCCAAGCTGGCGTCGATCGCGGCTCACGAGACATCACGGTCTCGTGGGCCGCGGTCGTTTTTGGGCGGCTGGGCGGAAACCGAGCCGCCTGTCTCTCACACACGGAGTTAAAGGCATGAGTGCCCGACACAAATTGAACCGAGCAAATTTCACTTGGGCGATGTTGCTCGGCCTGCTCTTCGGTTGGATGTGCGACTCCTTCAGCGCGTTCGTGGTGGCGACGATCATCTTCGTCGCCTCGGCCTGGCACACGGGCGATATTCGCGCTGAGGGAGACTACCACTATCCCGGCCCGACGTGCCCACCTCGACCGCGCGTGCCCAATCATCAGACGCGTTCAGAGCAGCCCCATCGTCGCCGCCGATCTCGCCGCTGAGCGGGAATCGGTCCAATCCAACATTTCCAGCGAGTGCATCTCGCACCAACTCAAGGAGACAAGCATGCCGATGAAACTGAACGTCGGACTCAGCCGCAAAGTCGGTGAACCCAACTACGGATCACGCGGAGCAATAGTGAACGTAGGAACAAAAGTGGACGCCACGCTCATCAACGAGCCGCAGCGTCTGCAAGAACGCATTCGCGAGATGTTCCGGCTCGCGCAGGAGGCGGTCGATGAGGAGCTGAGCACTGGTTCAGAAACGGCCTCCACCAAGCAACCGCCCACCAACGGTAACGGTTCCGCGAATGGCAACTCGCGACACACGACCAGACGCAGTGGCGCGAACCGCAACGACAACAGTCATGCGCGAGGCAATGCCAGCACTGGAAACGGGAGCCGCCGATCGACGTCTGCACCGGCAACGGCTTCGCAGGTTCGGGCGTTGCATGCCATCGCTAACCGCCAGGGACTCAATCTCGAAGCCGTGGTCAACGATCAATACGGTGTCAACGAACCGGAGTCCCTGACAATCACACAGGCCAGCGAGATGATCGACGAGTTGAACGGCAACCACGCAGCCGCCATGGGAGGCCGCCGATAATGATCGCACCTGCCGTTCGTCCAGCGACTCGGCCGCAGTCAGCTCCCGGCTCCAACCCACCCGGTCCGCGCGATCACATCAGCTTCTCGTCGATCACGACCTATCAACAGTGCCCACTCAAATACTTCTTCAAGTACGTCGCCGGCTTGCCGGAAGAGACAGTCTCGGCCAGCTTCGTTTTCGGACGGTCGATCCACCGTGCGGTAGAGTTCCATTTCTGTGAGCTGCTCGCGGGCAATGCGCCACCGGACCTCGACACGCTGTTGGCGGAGTTCCAAGCCGGGTGGGACGAGCAACCGGCGGCGGCGATCGTGTATCCCAAGACGGACACGCGAGACAGTCTCGGCCAACTCGCCGACCGGATGCTGACCGCTTTCCGTGACTCGGACCTGGCCCGTCCCACTGGCCGCATCCTCGGTGTCGAAGAGGAACTGCGAGGCCAACTGCTTCCCGGAGTTCCCGACTTGGTGGCCCGGCTGGACCTGCTGGTCGAGTCTGCCGAAGACATCATCATCACGGACTTCAAGACGTCTCGCAGTGCGTGGACCGACGACAAGGCCGCCGGCTCGGCCGAGCAACTTTTGCTCTATCGAGAAATCGTCCACACCCTGTTGCCAGGACGCTCGATTCGTCTGGAATTCGCCGTGATGACCAAGACCAAAGAGGTCACGCTCAGTCGCCATGCAGTGACTCCGAACGCGGCCAAAACCCTCCGCACTCGGCGTGTCGTCCAGCGTGTCTGGGATGCCATCGACGCCGGCCATTTCTACCCGGTCCCATCACCGATGAACTGCCCGACGTGTCCGTATCGAGTCCCGTGCCGACACTGGTCAGGATAATTCTTCGCGCCCGGAAGGGCGCAGCACAACTCCCGACCCGTCACGCCGCGTATCAGTCTGCCGATGGACGGCGACTGAGCGGCGTGCGGGTCGGGATGTGGTGTGGTTTTGATGAACCTCTTTTTAGCTATCAGCAGATCGACGCAATCGAAGTCAACGAATCATCCCGGGGAATGTCGGGTGCTTCGCAGTTCCGTTTGGCCTCGTCGCGATGTCGCGTGCAACGACCTTGCTAATCGACTTCAAGTACTCCGTCGTCCATCAGTTCGGAGACTTGGAGCTTGGTACTCAGGACGTCAGGGGTAGCCGACGGCGGGTAGTCCTCTGGCCGTTCCTTGCCGGCTTGGATCCGCATCACCTCTGCAAGTTCGGCGTCACTCATCTCAACTGGTGGGTTGCGTTTTGCTCGCGGCGAGGCTGCTGCATTCTCGGATGCCTGATCTTTCGTCGCGGCATTTACTCGTGCCTTGACGATCGCAGGTTGAAGTCGCCGAACGACGGCGAGTTCGCGGATGGCTCGCAAGTACGAGCGCTGGCAAGTTTCGACCCGCTCACACGCAAGCCGGATGAACTTCTCGGACATCCCCTGCAGGCGATTCGCTGCCGCATAGGCGACGTCGGCGTGGTGCGTTTGCAGCCAGCAAACCTGGATACGCTGGATCAACAGCCGCTCCAACATCGTGCCATCTGGGGCACCGAGCGCCAACCAAAGCTGAGTCAATCTCGCTTCGACGGCCTTCCCAATCTCGGGGCAATCCGTTGGCGAAATCGTTTGGATCCACTGGTCGATCGCACGCTGCGCGACGTCACCCGCACTCGCCCACATGCGCGTCTTATCCAAAAACTCGGTGAGCTGCTTGCGGGCTTGCAGGTCTCCCTTCCGGGCAGCATTGATTAACTTATGCAATTGCTCGAAATCGCGAAAAGCAATCTCGACACTGTTGGCGGGGTGCTCACTGTTACCGTCCATGGCGCTGCCTCCATTCTCGACCTTTTTCCTGGTGTAGTCCGGCCGCGAACAACGTGGCCGTCATCATCGTGTTGCACGAGTTCTCGATGAGCTGAACCCATTCATCGCCCAGTTCGACCGCCTCTTCGAATTCGAGCACCTGCTGTCGTTCCTCACGCTTTCGCTTTTGTTCGCGCATCGCAATCAGCGACTGCGCCATTGCCGAGAGCCCGCGCCCGTAATACTTCTTGCGCACGCGGTCATCGACTCGCTCGTTTTCGTAGTAGTAGGCTTTGTTCTTTCGCTTCTCCCAAGCCATTTCGGCCCCCTTTCCCTGGGTTGTGCTACAAAAAAATAAATCCCGCTTTCGCGGTCGCTACGTCGTCCCGCCTCCGGCCTGCAACATGTCGGATCGGTTTGATCGGCATGTGGTATTGGCTAGAGGCGGAGGGTTTGTGGCGCTAGCCGCGAGTTCGATCCACCACCTCAATGAACCTTGTGATCGTCGGCGCGATCTTTTGCCGGAGGTTGAGGGTGTCTTGTTTGCCAATGGCCTCGGCGACCTTGTCTGAGGTGAAGACCTTGGACTCATGCACCGCCCACTGGATATCGAGCGGACCAGGTTCGACGTCGACCTTTGTGGCGTAAAGCGTTTCCAGTTGGTGCTGGAGAGCCAGCCGCGTCTTTTCGATGGCCTTCGCCTGCTCACTGAGACGGATGTAGGTCTCAAGAGTCCGTTGTGTGATTTGCGGTGTACCTGGTTGTTCGATCGGGCTCGCGGGGATTCGGTTCGGTCCTCGTGAGCGAGAACGGCCTGGTCGAGTCACTGAAGACATAGAAAACTCCTTGTTTCCGGCAGTCTGCGTGATTCACGATCGGAGCCGGAAATCTCGTCCGTGAAGTCAAAAAAGTTGTGATACGATTTGAACAAAGTGCCGTGAGTTGGCGGCTTAACGACCGGGATGGCGCGCCCGATACGCCGCACAGCGGTCCAGGTAGTAGGGACGACCGCCTGGCTGGCTGCTTCGGTGTTGATTCCCGAACCGTGTTGGGCTGGTGAAGCCGGCGTCAATCAGAGCGATCGCAGCCGCCGTGAAGTCACCGTCGTATTCCATTGCCGCCAGGAACTCGAACTTCGAATACGATTGGCCCTGCTCGAGCGGGATCGCATTCGACGAGAACACATACAGTCGGTCGGAATGTTCGTAATTCAATGTGGCACTGGTCCCGTCCGCCTTGCCAGGTCGGCACCAGTACATGACGCCATCCGAGCCCGCTCCAGCGCAGGTCCAACCGTAGCGCGACAGCAGTTCGGTCCAGTCGGTGTTCGCATTGAAAAGGTCGCCGGGGCGTTGTCCGGTTGCTTGCGACTTCGCGGAAGCCCCGGGTGACCGTGAGGTGCGCGGTGGCGACTTGTCGAACGAACGCGAAATCTCAAAGAGCAGCGCACGCTCGGCCTCAGTGATGGTAGTGACGTCCGACAACGACCGGCTGCCCACATACTTGTAGCAGCGGCCAGTCGGGTGACATTCGGCAGGCGACGGCGGAACCAAGGCGTACCCACCTTCGCCGCGAGTCTCGATCAGCGTTACTGTCCGAGTGACGCCGTCATCATCGAAGGTCATTCGCGCGAGCGTTTGATTCTTTTCGATTTGTGGGCATCGGTAGTACGCATGTAGGCCAGGCCGGGGAGTCTCGACTAGGACGAGCTTGTCAAACAGGTCCGGAGCCGCAGCCTCCACTGCCTCCCGCCAAGGCTGGACGAGATCTTCTGAGTCAATATCGGTCGCTTCTAGGTTGGCCGAAACCGCACCACAAATGACCGCGATACCGTCGAGCGGATCATCGCCCGCACGCCACCACGACTCGCATTCTACCGGAGTCGGAACACGCTGCTGAAGCGGTGCCCATCCACGCCGCCAGGTCGGTTCTGGGCCAGCCTGCAAAGAGAACGGCAACCGATCACTGTCCGGTGCCTTCAGACCATCGGGGCGAATCGGCAGAAACGATAAGCCGGCTTTGGCGAAGTGCTGCGCCGCCGTTAGAAGGCAGGTGCGTTGGGTTGTCGCCGAAGTCGTGACGTTGTGCATTGACATGGGAAATCTCCTGCGGTTCGTGGTGTTCAGCGTTGTTCGCGAACCGTGCGAACAATGCAACGTATTGGCTCGAATAGTGTTAGTGTTGTTTGTTCGCTTGTTCGCGTGTTTTTGGGGAGGATGCACTCGTGGCGATGAGAGACAAAATGGAAGACTCAGAGAGCGTTGCGGTCTTAAACGAGTGTCAAACTGAGAACTGAGAACTACTCTTATTAAGCTGTCGTAACCACTGGCCAACACGGGTGTTTCCGTTGTTCGCATACTGTTCGCACTGCGGAACATTTACACGACCCCCTCATCGCCACCGATGACGTCATGGAGGGCTGCTCGTCGGATTGCGACCATTTCGGCCGGGCCGTCCAGGGTGCGGACCTTCAACGTCGTTCGTCCGTCATTGGTCCGCAGCCACCCTCGATCGAACCACAGACGCCGAATTGCCGCCGGCTCAAATCCTCGTTCAGCGAGGACGGCGTCGAGCCGATGCGGGTAGATGGCGAGGCATTCGTTTGGATCGGGCGCTCGGCCGTTCGTCACCGCCGGACCGCGCGCTGCTCCAATTTGCCAACGTCCTGCCCATCCATGCAGAGGTGCGCTGTCGGTACCGTGCGTTCTCTGCAAGAACTCGGACTCGTGCGATTGACACCACCCGTAGACATGCCGGAGCGCGACCGCGGCACGATCCGCCTCGCTGGTCTCGGCGGTGATCTCGTCCCACAGTCCAGCAGCCGTCTGCTGATCACACCACGGCAGGATGCCGGCGAGGCAAGCGAGTTGCTCGACGAGATCCAGCACCGCGAAGTGGGCTGCCATGCGACCGGCCACGGAGTTCGCACCCGCACGTCGTTGATACTCTTCTCGCAGTCTTCGGTACTCTTCGGCCAGCCCCGGCCAGTCTTCTCGCATACCAATCAGTTCTGCGACGAAGAGTGGGCCAGCATGGCCAAAGTGTTGCAGGATGTTTTCGTTGAGTTGCGTGACGATCACGGCCGTTTCCGTCGTGCGACCGCCGAACGGGCTACCCCATGTTTCCAATACACGAGCCCGCGTTCCGCCATCTTCAGTGAAGCTGGTGAGCGGACTTTCCCCGCTGGTGATCATGACCGTTCGCCACGCGCCGGAACCGGCCAGTCCCAGCGTCGTCCCCCTCGCCCGTCCACGACCACTCGTCACGGCGTAAATCGTTTGCGCAATGTCTGGCGGCCGCCGCGCACGCATGGTGTCATCCACGATGGTTGGCAAGCAGTCCCTCGCCGCCATCGTTCTCTCCAGGGACACAGGAGTCGCGTCCCAGGTGCCGATCGCAGCGGCGGGCGACCGTTCGTCAGGAAGGCCCCAGCAGGACGCTCCGGCACGGAGAACGGTGGTTTTGCCTTGAGAGGTCGCGCCGGCAAAACTCACGACGAAGTTGGGTGCCGCTAACACCATGAGTAGCGGCGAAGCGAGGCTCGCATAGAGTGCCAGTCTGGCCCTCGGGAAAAGTCGCAGTGGAGCAATGGCGTCTCGCCAACTGGTCATCTCTCCATAATGATGGATGCCATCAACAAGTTGCTGATCGCCGACGTCCGCGCCGAGGAATGCGACTCGCTGATTCCGCTGCTGTTCTTCGGCAAGAGCCGAAATCAGCTCGCTCCCGCACAGGAAGCCTTGACTGCCAACAGTCCCGATCCAACCCATCCGATTAGTGACAAGTGACTCGGGGATGGCGTTCACATTCGCAACTTCAAAGTCGAGTAGATAGTCCACCAGCACAGATGCATTGCTGCTGGTGACCGGTACGCCGAACCCGGCAAGCCCGACAATTGTCCGAGCGGTGGCGACTGTACTTCGAGGCACAATGCGTTGCTGCCAGGAGCCCTGACGCATCCACGCAAGCTCGACAGAGTGCTCGCCGCCGTCCACATGCCCGAATCGCCGAGAGAGCACGACCGGGGCAGGCACCAGTATCGTGTCCCCGATGTTCGGAGATGCGATCCCATCCGGAGTTAGAGTCCATTTCGGTGGAACTACGGCATCTCCGGTACACGGCGCTTCCGGCAGCACGTCATGTACTCGTTTAAGGGTCGGATTGGATTGCCGATCTGATTCCTCTCGCCTTTGCAGCACCCGTGCTTGGCGCACCAACGTCGTGACGCGGAGCTTAGGGCCGCCGACATCTCGCAACCGCTCGGCGATAGCGCCGCAGGCTGCCTCCAGTGTGGCGTCATCTCGGCTGGCATAGGCCGCGATTTCGACCGCCGTGCCGATCGCTCGATCGCGGTCCTGACGATGCTGATTCGATTGGAGGAGCAAGAGAGATGCACCAAGGATGTCGTCACTCTCGCCGCCTGCATCGAGAAACCGAAATGTGACATGCTGGTGGTGGTTACAAACATCTTCCACAAACAGAATGGCGAAGTGGCGTTCTCTCCGGGACCAGTCTCGAATGTTGCGGAGGTGAATCCGAATGCGCTCGGCATCGAGACATTGGCCACGCAATTGCCGCCGCTGCTCAGGATCGCGCACCGTATCGTGCATAACATCGACTGAGACTCCGTCGAGTTCGACGATGAGTGGCAGATCGCCCTGTCGGTGGTCGAGGTCGGTCGCTGCATTAGAAGTTGGAGACGCGTTGTCGATGCCGCTCTGTTGTGTTAGTCTGGACATAGTCGATTGGTTTCTTGAGCGCCCGCCGGCTGGCACCGTGCGGGCGTCTTTTTTGAACGAAAGAATTGAGATCAGTTGTCATGTTCTGGGAGCATTGGCGAGCGTCGCCCGGCCGGGACATGCACCTCGGCTTAACCAAGCGTCGAGTTGAGCACGGTGGTAGCGCACGACGCGACCACGTTTTGCGAACGGCACATAGCGGGCGCTTGTCCAGTTTCTGAGCGTTTTTAGCGACACTCCCAAATAGTCGGCCGCAGGAACCGGTTTCATCCACGGTGTCGGGTCTTGGTTGGCGGACGAGTTGGGCAAAGCGTCGGAGAGTTTTTTATGAGGCATTTGTTTTTGCCTCTACTTTTGCAATGGTCCCTCGTGCGACCAGGAGTGCCTCGATCCGTGGCAGCACTTCGGGGGCGATCATGCGACGTCCAGCGATGAGCGGACACAGGCAGTCGTCGATTCCGCGATCGTAAAGCAAGTTGCTGATGTCACGCGGTCGCACAACGCGATTGCAGCGTCGTTCGATCTCCCGGGCTGCACCCGATACGGTCAATAAATGTGTGGTCACGGCTTTCCTCCGACTATTGACGGTGACGATCGTCATCGTTTCTCTTGCCGGAATCCGGATCACTGCATTGGAATTGAGCGTTGCGTTCTCTGACTTAACTTCTTGTCTGGATTTCGGTTGTAGGACAGGCGCATTCAATACAAAAAAAAGAGATGATCCGGTTCGATCCGCTCCTGCCCGTCAACTGATGAGAATTCTTCAGTCCAGGGGGCGACAGCAGCCGTGCAACCAAGCGTCGAAACCGCAATTGCTGCTTGGAGGCAACCGGGAGGCAAACTGCCATCGCACTGTCATCTATCGCATCGCTGACCGAACACGGGCTGCGGGGGAAGTGAAGTGAGTAAAGAAAAGCTAAGACGCCGAACTGTGGACAGATTATTCGTGATTGCCACGTTCAGAATAAACTTCCTCCGCGCGAACAACACTTCGACTCGTCTCTATTCGACGAGCGTTTTTCCGAGGCAGTTCATGTGCGCGTCGCGCAGCGCGAAGGTATCGTGACCAATTCTCAAAGGATGGCATTTCGTCGTCAGAGTTCTCTCGGAGCCAAAGCCAGACATCCTTCTCGGTTGGGACTGACGAAGACTCCGAAAGATCCATGTTTTCAATCGCAAAACTATACGACTGAATCGCCAACTTTTCGCACGGCTTCAAATGCGGCTCGCTTTCGACGGCCACAGCCCTGGCTTTCAATGGATTCTCCAGCTCTGTCGCATGTCGCTGCAGTTCGTTCAATAATTGCGAACGCAACATGTTCAAGCTCGACATCGCTTGGTCGAACTCCATCCCTGCCAAATTGCACTCGATGCCCCGAATGGCAGGGAGTTTGCGTCGCAGTCCCCTCAGACTTTTCTGAAGTCGCTCATTAACAATGACTGTGACGAAATGCTGTTGGGAAACCGTATTACGCTTGGATTCATCGGGATCCGATGTACTCCACCAGAAACTTTTTGTTGCCAGTTCACCAAGTCGAGCGAGGTCGCGAAGAATGGGCGGCAATGCGTCCATGAACTTGGAAACCTTTTCTCGTAACTCGTGCCATGCTGGAGACGCCACCGGAGATTTGCGCACCACGTTCTGTACAAGGTCGAAGTCCCATTCGGAATCTCGGTCAATTCTCATGCGGTCAATCGCATCGCGATGTTCGGCACTTCCCCACCCACACACATACTCCTGCCATGCGCTGTCGAACTGCATTAGAAGTCCATCGCAGAGATGCTTTCGTGCGCGAGGGTAGAAAAGTCGCCGCAGATCACTAATCAATTGCCGAAGCTGGCCAAGTCTAGTGTCAACTATTTCTGGCACCGGCGTGTCCGGGGCTGATGCGTGTAACCAGCAGTACTCCGCCTGAAAGAAAAACAAGACCACCGCTTCTCCGAGTCGAAATGATTGCTCGAATGCTCGCGGGTGTGGTTTAACTGCCATGTGTCTGCGCTAAAAGCAAGGTCGGTTCGAGCCCTCTGTTACGGACTCGTCATGTCAAACCGGAAGGTGAATTGGTTGCTGGTGATTCACGGTATTTCGTGCGTGTGTTCAAAATCAACAATCAAGGCTTGCGTTCGCCTGTCTGGACATCACTCGTTAGACGCTCCAATGCCTCGCGCTTCGTGTCCATACTCAGGTGTGTGTAGCGCCTTGTCATGGTCAGCGTCGTGTGTCCGAGAAGCTCCTGAACCATGAGCGGATTGAGCCCCTCTTCCTGGGCGCGGCTCGAAAACAAATGCCGCAGGTTGTGGGCACGGGTGAACTGCGGACAGCCAATCTCGGTGGTGAGTTTGCAAAACTCCAGTTGCACCCGCTTCACCGGGATCTGCCCCATACGGCGGCAGTAGGCCGTGACAGCCCGCCGCCGATCCTTGTCCGTTGTGGCTGGGTTCTTCTCGGTTACGTCACTGGCTAGTTTATCGAGCTTCTCGCGAAACGCGCGATCAGAACCAAATGAAGTGACTGGCTGTTTCTGGCCGCTTACGAAATCCTCGTTCAAGAATACGAATCCGGCCTGACGATCCCCGATCCGCTGTTCGAACACAGTCTTCATGTCGCGTGTGAGCGGCAACTGCCGGCGTCGCGCCGTCTTCACACGCCAGTGCAATTCCGGCTTCGAGCAGATCTGAATGGTGCCGGCCACGAGATCGACGTTTTCGATCAGCAGGTTCGTCAGCTCGCCGACACGCATGCCATAACTGACCAGAGCCTGAAAGATCCCGCGCTGCCAGTCGTTGCAGGCGGCGAAGAACGCTTTTTGCTGCTCCGCCGTGAAGATCGGAAGCCCCTCGTCGGGAGCTTCCATGTCTCGCAAGTTGTCGATCGGGAAGCGGCTGAATGCGTTTTCGGCATAAGGCGGCAACATGCGCCGCCGAGCGGCCCAATTGAACGCAGTCCGGCAGGTGCTGAGGATGAACTTCACCCCGCCCACGGCGTAGACCGCTCGCTTGCCCTTTTTGGCTCCGTTCCGCGTGCGGGTCTGGCCCCGCAACCAGCGGACGAAGTCTTCGACCGTGCGCTCGTCAATCGAATCGATCGCCGAGACCTCACTGGCCTCACAGAACTCGCGCAGCCGATCGAGGGCGGCGCGATACCGGTCTTGGGTGCGCCACGCCAACTTTTGGACGTTGGTCACAAAATCCAAATAGCCGGTGGTCAACTGCTGGGGCGATGTCCGGTCGAATCCCAATGGTGACGGGCGGTTCTCGCCAAGGGCTGCTGCAACCTTCGCGGCGGTCGCCCGCGCCACAGCCAAATTGCCGTCGACGCGCCGACGCTCAGACTTGCGATTTTCGCGGTAGTACAGGTAGTACGTCTCGCCGCGCTTGTAGATGGTGACGGGGCCGATTCGGTCCACATTGATGTCGCGGATGTTGCCCGCTTTGGTTTGCCCCGTGTGGCCCACGGGGCCGCTCTGCTTCCGCGGCATGTTCTTGAAGCTCCCGACCAGACTCGCGGGAATCGAGTCCAATCTTTCACAAAAAGTTTCACAAAGGCGATTGAGTGAGTCTATGCCTGATGTGAAACCGCTTCAAGGATTCAACTTACGGAAACACTTAAAAACTAAGCGGAGAGGGAGGGATTCGAACCCTCGGTACCCTCGCGGGTACACTGGTTTTCGAGACCAGCACACTCGGCCACTCTGTCACCTCTCCGAAGCAAAGATGAGCCAGCATTTTGTGGCGGCTGGCGAATGGGGGGCGGATGATAGCGGGCGTTTTCAGGAAACGCCAAGTGTGCTGTTTTTCGGTCAGTGATGGGCAATTAAGCAACACTACAGGTCTTTTATCAAACCTCTGAAGTGGATCGCGAGAGGTTGCTCGGCAGCGTTCAACGCCACCGCGGTCCATCGACTTGGTCGACCTTCAGCACATGTTGAGGCTTCGTGTACAGCGTCGGGCTGGATTTGAAACGGTCGCGGTTTTCAGGCGATGCGAACAGGAACAGTTCGCCATCGAAGTACGCTCCGAACTGCGTGCTGCCGGGAACGGCGCGGTCGGAATTCAAGAGGACCACCGGATCACAGCCGAGCAAACGCGGCGCGTACTTGGCCGGGTCCGCCTGAAACTCGCGGTATTCTTCGGCATCGCACAGCAAATAAACAACTCCCTGATAGACGAGTGCGAGGTCCGTTTTGCCCTTGCGCCATTGGCGATGCTTCGCCAGAGACACGGGGCTGTAACGGTCCAGGCCGACGAGCAGTTTGACTTGTGTCGCAGGCTTTTCTTCAGGAACCGGTTCACGGCTTGGTTCGCTGACGCGAGCGGTTCCAGGAGGGCTTTCTTGAACGAGGCGTTCGCCCTGGGGGCGTTCCGCGGGGGTCTCTGCTTTCGGAGCGAGTTGTTCGAGGACGTTTCGTAGTTGCGCGAGATACGCCTTCCGATCGCGTCCCCCTTCCGCCTTCAATGCGATGACGCCATCGGGGGCGATGATCACATCGGTCGGCAAGCTCTTGATCTCGAACTGACTGATCAGATCCGGATGCTGGTCGCTGTCGATCATCACCGCGACGAACTGTTGAGCCAGCAGGTCTCGCACATCGGCATGGTGCAAAACATCTTTTTCCATCTGTCGGCACGGCGGACACCAAGTGGCACCGAAGTGGATCAGCAGCGGTCGAGCCGCTTGCTTGGCTTCCTTGGCAGCGTCTGTGAAGTCGTGCTTCCAGACATCGGGCTTGTTTGCTCCGATCGCCGTCAGGCTGACCAACATCACCAGGCCGGCCATTGCGGCCGAGCACCACAGAATTCGGTTGCGTTGCATCTTCTCACCTCACCCGGAAACCGTCCGACGAGCATCGTCCGGCATCTCTGGCCGTTCTTCCTGAACAGCTTGCCCTACGCGGGTACCCCACTTCTGGTTCTATCGACCTTGCACGTCGAGAAAATCAAAACGGCTCTGCCGGTTCTGCCGAAGATGCCCGCGCCGCTCGGCACATGCGGCCAGTTGGTGAAAGTGGGTAAACTTGGCAGCGCGACCGCCGTAGCCCGACTCTGTGAGTCGGATCGAACGAAGTCGACGCTACCAGTGCAGAGGCCCGACGGAATTCCAATCGTCGATTGCGGGCGACAAAGCCTCGCCCTGCTCCAGGCGGTCGAGTTCCACGACATCGCGCGGAATTCGTGGGTTGAGGCCAGCTAGTTCCAGAAAATTGTGCAGCAGCCGATGCCCACCGGAAGTCAGCACCGATTCAGGATGAAACTGCACGCCGAACATCGGCCAAGCGACATGCTCGAACGCCATCAGCACGCCGTCGAACGTTTGCGCCGTTGGCCGCAGGCAGGCCGGGAGCGTCGCCGCAGGCACAATCAGCGAGTGATATCGCGTCGCGGTCAACGGATTTGGCAAGCCGGCAAACAAGCGTTGTCCGTTATGCTCGACTTGTGACGTGCGACCGTGAATTGGTTCGGCGGCGCGAACCACTTCGCCTCCCAGAGCGGCCGCAATCGTTTGATGTCCCAAGCAAACTCCCAATACGGGAATCGTCGGTCCCAGTTGCCGGACAACTTCCAAACTGATTCCCGCTTCGTTCGGTGTGCAAGGCCCCGGCGACAACACAATCGCGGATGGCTGCATCGCTGCCACCTCTGAGACCGTGAAGCGGTCGTTTCGCACGACGGAGACTTCGCACTCCAGTTCGCGGAAGTACCGCGCGAGGTTGAACACGAAGCTGTCGTAGTTGTCGATCAAGAGAATCATGAGACAGGAGTCAGGGGTTAGGAGAGAGGGCCGACAACATGCCAGCGGCTTTGTGTAGCGTCTCTTCGTATTCGGCGGCCGGGGCGGACTGAGCGACGATGCCACCGCCGACCGAGCACTGAATCCAGCCGCGCCTCACCGTGAAAGTCCGAATCAAGATGCTGCTGTCGGCCGAGCCGTCGAAGCCGACATAAAACAAGCTGCCGCAATAGGGACCGCGTACGGTCGGCTCCAGTTCTGCGATGATCTGCATCGCGCGGACTTTCGGAGCGCCGGTGATCGAGCCACCGGGAAACAACGCCGCCAGCAAATCCCACGCATTGAGTTGTCGGCCGGCGGCGTCACGATCCAAAGTTCCGCGGACAACCGAGACCAAATGCTGCACCGTCTCATAGGTCTCGACCGCACACAAACTCGGCACGCGAATCGATCCGGGCGAGCAGACTTTTGACAGGTCGTTGCGCAGCAGATCTACGATCATCACGTTCTCGGCTTGATCCTTCTCGCTCTCGCGCAATTCGTCTTCGGTGAAGAGATCCGCTTCTGGGCGATAGCGCCGTCGCCGAGTTCCCTTGATCGGTCGCGTCTCGACCACGCCGTCTTGCACATGCACGAAGCGCTCCGGCGAGGCACTGGCGATCGTCCAATCGTTGCACGAAAAATATCCCGCGAACGGCGCGGGGTTGAGCTGCCTCAACCGTAGGTACAACGACAGCGAGTCTTCGCGAGCGGAAAACAGCAGCCGCTGTGACAGGTTCACCTGAAAGACGTCGCCAGCGTGGATGTATTCGATCACTCGCTCGACCGCGCGGAGATATTCATCGCGTGAGAAGTTACTGCCGCCGCTGCCGAAGGGGCTGCGTGTAAACGGGTGGGGCAGATTTTCAACCTGCCCGTCCGAAACTGACAGGTTGAAAACCTGCCCCACGTTCAGCCGATCAATAACTGCCTTTATCCGCTCGGCCGCGCGGCGTTCGCGTGCGGTTCCCTCAGCGGGAAAGCCATGCGAGATCACCCATGCCGATCCAAGCTCGTGATCCCACGCGATCACCCAGTCGTAAAGTCCAACCGCCAGCCACGGCAGTTCGAATTCGTTGATGGCTGGTCGCGGCAATTGTTCCCACACGCCCCCCAACTCATACGACAACAGCCCCGCCGCTCCGCCTTGAAATGGAGGTAAGTTGGGGACCGACTCGCTCGCGAAGCGTTGCGACCACTCGCGTAACCGAGCGAACGGGTCGACTCCAAACGGCACGCTCGCGAGTTCCTCAAACTCAAACGGATCGGCCGCGAGAAACGAATAGCGTCCCAACTCCGGCCGACGCGACGCGCTGTCGAATAGCACGACGTTCGGCCAATCCGCGAAACGGCGCAATGTCTCGGCGACATCGGGCGGAGGGTCCAGCGGGTGAATCAGAGGCAGCGACATGGGACAAAGCTCTGGGCGAAGCGAAGGGGTCGGGAGTCTTTTTCAGGCCGCCGAACAATTGTTCGATGGTCAATAATTAGCGACGGCGGCCTGAAAAAGACTCCCGACCCCGTAGTTCACATCGTCGCGACTTCAACGTCCGCTTCGCAACGCAACGTCGCGGAGTTCAAATTCGAGCGGCACATCGAGGATCAGCGTCGGGGCCACGTATCGGAAGCCGTACTCGCTGGCCGGGAGCGGGAGTTTCTCGAAGCGATACGTCACCGCGATGCTGCCGTCCGGTTGGACGTCGCTGTCGATGTGTGTTGGCTTGAGCAAGTTCACGTCGCCCATCGCCGTGCCGCTGACCGGCTTTTCGGTCGGCATCATGCCCGCTCGGACGAGTCCCGCGACGTTGAACAACATCCACGAGCGATGCGACTCAAACGCCGGCCCGCCGGTGTCGTAAGTCACGAGCGAAGTCACTTCCAAGCCGTTGTCTTTCCCGCCGACCGATTCCCAACGCAGCACTTTGACAGTCACGCCTCCGCGCCGTCGCGACACATTCCGAGCCTCCGCGCCTGGCGGGAATTGCAACGGTTCTTCTCCGGCTGCCGTTTCAATGTGCAACTTTCCGGACACCGTCAGCGAGGACCATTCTCCTTCTGGACGTCGGAAATCCAGCGGCACCGACATCTGCCGGTGTCCCTGTCCGAAGGTCAGTTCCAACTTCGCGTCCGGTGAGAAAGGCAGCCAGCCCGCGGCGACGGGTTTGTCCTTTGTTGCCATTCGAACTCCGCTCACCGCGACATCCGCCACCGAGCACTTCAAGAACAACGGCCGCAGCCGAGGTTCCGACATCACGTCCAACTCCAACCGCAGCAGCGGTCCAGAGTTTTCTCCGACGATCGATCGCTCGCGAATCGACTTCAACGCAATGCGAAACGCCTTTGACTGTGTCGTCGCCAAGACCGCTCGCGGCGATTCGTAGTTCGCTGCCGCAGACATCGGAAACATCCGCAACCGCGCCGGTGAGCCGCCAAACGACCAACTCATTTTGTGTTGTTGCGACGTGGCTTCGATGACGTCCCAGAACGTCGGTCGATCGGGCAACTCGATCGGCTTCGATAGCAACTCTTTCGGCAAGTCATCGACCACGACGACATTGCCGGTCTCTTTTTTCAGCCGAAACAGAGTCTCACCAACCGATTGCGAGCCACCAGTCGTCAGCAGAGCCGCATTCACCGACTCTTCCGCTTTCTGTCGCTCCAACTTCGCACGCACATCGCGGATCGCTTCCATCGTCGCGCGGCTGCCGAGCGATTCCGGTTCCGGCAACCACTTCAACGCCGCCGGTCCCAGCTTCAAGAGTTCCTTCTTGGCCTCATCCCGTTCCGCCTTGCGATTCCCATCCAACCGCACGACCCAACGCCGCACAGTCGACTCGTCAACGGCTTCGTCCGCAACGAGTCCCAGTGTCACAGTGCTAAGAGCCACCGCGATGACCAGCACGCGAAACAGAGAGGTCGGCAACATTCGTCAGGCTTTCAAATCACGACGACTTTCGCGGAACGATCGCAACATCTTTGACCACGGTAAGCCCCGAATCGTCGGCGGCAAGCCTGGCCAACCAACTTTCGGTCCGCGTCGCTGCATCGCACCGATCGTTGGCAACACGCTCTGAGAATTGGCGCTGCCGACGCCAAACATCTTCGAGAGATCAACGCCGAATGTCTTCGCCATGCGATTTCCCCTGCAACTCTTGCTAATTCGCGTCGCGCAGGTCTGTCCGAGAACCTGTTACACGATCATTCATCCGACTCGCGCAGCTTGGCGAGCACGTTGTAATCCTCAAGCGTGGTCGTGTCCTGAGCTTTCTCGCGGCCGGCGGCGATATCTCGCAGCAGCCGGCGCATGATTTTTCCGCTGCGCGTCTTCGGCAGCGCGGCCGCGAAACGGATTTGATCCGGAGTGGCCAGCGCGCCGATTTGTTTGCGGACGTGAGCGATCAGCTCCTTCTTCAGAGCGTCGTCGCCGTCTAAACCTTTGAGCGAGACAAAGCAGCAGATGCCCTCGCCTTTGAGATCGTGTGGGAAACCGACGACGGCCGCTTCCGCAACTCGCGGATGGGAGACGAGGGCGCTTTCGACTTCCATCGTGCTGAGGCGATGGCCGGCGACGTTGAGCACATCATCCACTCGGCCCATCACCCAGTAGTAGCCGTCTTCGTCGCGGCGAGCGCCGTCACCCGCGAAGTAACAGCCAGGAATCTCGCTGAAGTACGTCTTCACGAAGCGATCGTGGTCGCCGTACAGAGTTCGCAACATGCTCGGCCACGGTTGCTTCATCACCAGCAAACCGCCGTTGATGCCGGGGACCGTTTGGCCGTTCTTCGTGACGATGTCCGGCACGACGCCGGGCAGAGGTCGCGTGCAACTGCCGGGCTTCGTTGCAGTGATGCCGGGGAGCGGGCTGATCATGATGCCGCCGGTTTCCGTTTGCCACCAAGTATCGACAATCGGGCATCGGCGTTCGCCTACAACTTCATGATACCATTTCCACGCTTCTGGATTTATTGGTTCTCCTACAGAGCCAAGAACCCGTAAAGATGAGCGTGACGTCTTATTGACCCATT
>SYJG01000449.1 GCA_005798445.1 Planctomyces sp. | reverse complement strand
TGAAGTCCCGTCTTCGGATGCCGTGAGTTCGGAGCACGGAACGCCCGCACCTTGTCATAGACTCCGCCGTCGATCGTCACTTGCACCGCAGCCGCCAACCCTTCGGCCAGTCGTCTCGCCGTGCGAGGAAACGTCAGCGAAGCGGACGGTTGCCAAAGGTCCGTCGGCAATCCGAGATGAAACCCCTTCGATCCCGAAAAGAACATCAGCGGCCCGTCATCGTCGAGCGAATAGCGTTCGATCAATCGCAGACACAATCGAGCCGCATCACGTCGAGCCGCTTCCAAGTCGCCTTCCCTGTCGATGTCGAACCAAACGAACCGCGCTCCGCAGACACCATCAAAGCCCTTCGTTGAACCCGTCGCGTCAAGATGTTGTCGAAAGTCATCGCCGAACGTGAACGCGCTCAAATACGCTTCGCGATGCACTTCGGCCCGTTCGTCGAGTGTGGCATACCCCACGAACGCCGCTTGCCAATCGACAAGCCGGCGTTCGTTGGAGCATGGCCCGACGATCCTGAACCCCAGTAGGTTGGGACTCCGTCCCGACCCGTTCCCTGACGTCGATCCCGACCCGTCCCGTGAAGTCGATCTCACCCGGTCGGGACAGAGTCCCAACCTACGATCGTTGGTCGTCATGTTCGCCCCTCACAGTTTCGAGGGATCGAATGACGTATCCGCCTCACCCTTCGGATCGACGGCATCACCCGGCGGCTTCGGAGCGAACGCATCGCCTTCCGGCTTGTCGATGCCGACCGCTTCAAAGGTTTGCACCTTGTTCCGTTCGATGCCTTCATCGTCGCGCCGCACAACCGCCGTCACGTTGCAGCGAATCCACTTCGGCAACGGCTGTTCCATTTGAGCCGGCGAAGTGATGCCCAGCTTGGCCAAGTCCCGTTTCGACTGCGGCAGCGCAGCCGGCGTGAGCCAGCAATCGAGCCACAGCTTGCGGCCTTTGAAGTCCCCGTCGATCACAGTGAACTCGACTTTGTAACCCGGCGTCGCTTTCGAGCGGCTCGATTCGAGTTCCCCCTTGGTGGCATGGCAGACATAAACGCCCCTCGGTACTGGCCCGAATTCACCCGCCGCAGCGGTCGCGTTCCAACGATCGTTGAAGTCGCTCCCGCTTCCATTCAGAATGTCAGACAGCTTGCCCATGTTCGTTGACTCCGTTCGTGGGTTGAGTGGTTGAGTTCAATGCCGGCTCGGCGGTCGCACCCGTCGAGCCGGTTCCATTGGTGGTCAGAGCGTCGAGCATCAATCGCACGTCGCGTTGCCGTCGTTCGACCGCTTCGCGTTGTCCGATGCCCCACAGCGTCAGCTTGCCGCGATGCCGAATCGGACGGCAGGACCGCACCGAGCCGACATCCACGATCAGCCCGCCCCGCGACAGCCGCAGAAAGATGCCGCCGAGCCAATGCCCGCCGTCATCATGCTTCGCGTCCAGGTCATCCGCCGCGTCATCACTCGACGCGCTCCCGTTCAACAGCAGCACGTCGAGGAATCGCAACTCTGCCCGCAACAGCCCAGCCGGTTCGCGATTCGTTTTCTTCTCACTCGCCCGAAGGATGCCCGCGTCGCGCAACAGTCCGCCACGCTCGACCGCTTCGGCTTGTTCAAGGGTCGCAGACATTAGCCGGCCCTCCCGACTTGGCGGATCGGTTTGCAGCCGTTTGCTTCCCATGCCTCAAGAGACGAACTGCCGGATGAAATCGCCCAGCGCACCAACCGGCCGAGTCTCAGAGGTTGTGGTGCCTTGCCGGCATCCACCAGCCGCATCCAATGTCTTTTGCTGATGCCGTAGCGACTCGCACACGCATCGGCATCAATCGCGACAGCCCGCGACTCTGGCCCGCCGATTCGCTCGGCGGCAACGTGTGCGACATTCATCGTCACATCCTCCCATGACTGAGACTCGGCTGAGCCGGCGTAAGCACGCCATCAGGCTCAGCGTCATGGGTGATTTATTCCGCGACGGAATGGAAACTCTGATTCATTCCAGAGCGAGAAAATTCGGCGTCATGTCAGTAACCGCACGCCGCAGCCGCAAAACGTCAGGAAAGAATTTCCGATCCCTTGAACGATTTCGCTTGACGTGTTTTTCCGTCGCGATTCATTCCGTTGCTCATGGTTTCTTCCGAGTGGTATCGAGCACCTTCTTTGTTGTGCCGAGAGGTTGTCCCAAGAAAATGTCGCAATCTTCATACGTCTTGTGTTTCTTCGTGGCCCACGCCTCACGAATCTGTTTCTTGAGTTTTGAATCATACTTCCGTTGTCCACCGCGCTTGCGCTTCTTTGCGAGCGAACTCAGCTTCGTGGCGGCTTCCGCCATCTTGTTCGCGATGTCGCGTTCGTCTTGCCGCCGTTGTTTGTCTTGAATGTCTCGGCGATGTTTAGCCAACAGTGCCGGCTTGAGTTCACTCGTGATTCGTTCGTCCGTGATTTCGTCCGGTGGCGTAAGGCCAACCCAATGCCAGGCAGCTTTCCAATCCTCATGCGAACAGGGTGCGGGAAGAGCAGTCCATTCCAACCACGCTTTCAAAATCGCTTGAATAACTTCCGGGTGTTTTCCTGCATCGAGGTCAGCAAGATTCGGCCAAAGGTCCAAGTAGATGTCACGAAATGCCGTGCGATGCTCTTCGCCCACAACAAGACGCATACCGATTCCGCTGTGTGCCACCGTTCGCCGAGCAATCTCGAACCAGTGCGGTGGTGAACTTGATTCAACAGCGTCGCCCCCGCCGGCATGATTTTCTACGTCCTGACGCGCACGCTTCGATAGCCCCATGACGATCCCTGCCTTTTGTCGGGTAGGTCCGGGCGGAGTGTGGCAAAGCAGAGCCACTCTCAACGCCCGGTCCATTTCATCCGTCGCCGTTGCAATCAGCGGCAGAATCCCGATGGCCACAAGCTACGTCGGCATTCCCCGTAGCTCAAGCAATGCGTCGCCTACAACCATCCGTATGTCGATTCGTCGGGAGCTTTAGTTGCCGCCAAGTTTGTGCAACTCCTGGTGTGCAGTCTCAGCCGCTTTAGTCTTTGGCCATTCGTCAACAACTTTCTGGAAGTATCTCTTAGCCGCATTCTTGTTTTCTTTCATCAGCAGGGCTTGGCCAAGAGTAAGTTGCGCCCGTGCTTTCGTCTCGATTTCGTCGATGACTTCCGTCGCTTCAGCCACCGGTAAGTTCTCGCCGCGATTCTCCTTCGATATCTGCGAGTCAAGATTGACTAGAGCTGAATTGATCTCCTTCAGTCGTTTCGCGTAATCCAATTTGTTTTCTTCGTATCCCGCCTCGGTCCTTTTCTGGGCGGCAACAAGCATTGAATCCACTGAACGTAGCAGAGAAGCAACGGCTTCGTTAATGGCGGCATCGTCCGCGTGAAAGACACGATTGTACTCTTTGCCAATTGATAGATATTCCTTGCAATAGTAATCATAGAACGACGTGCGAGGGTTATGAGCCTCCCCGAATTGTTTCTCTGTTTCGAGCCGGTCATAAAGCATTGTGATTCGTTTCTTGATTCTTCTGTAGGCGGCGAGACTGGATCGTCTCTCAGCAAAAGAACGAGCATCCGTAACAATGCGTTTCTCATTTCCAGAACGATCTCCATTTTTCGCCAACTCCTCTTTGTAGAGCCGTTCCGAAGCCGCGATTCCCGCCTTGTACCTTTGATACTCTTGTTCGGCCTCTTTCGATTTGAGCATCGCTTCAGCAACAAGGGCGGGCTTTTTGTTTGCGACCGCCGCTCTTTAGGTTCAACGGGACTCTTGGGGGCTGGTGATATAGCGGCTCATCCAGCGAGTTTGAACTTGGCGTGGTGGAGCGTGAGGAGTCGGAGTTTGAAGTGGTCGTAGCGGCGGTAGCCGTAGGCTCGGCGTTGGAGGAGGCC